>NZ_DIPG01000001.1:21549-28678 GCF_002426325.1 Syntrophomonas sp. UBA5494
GTTATTTCCTTGAAATCGATACAATATTTTTCTTATCCATCGTGATGCCGGTAATTTAATGGTCCGTATTACGGATATATGCGGTATTTTTACCGGCACCCGTCTTAATTATATAACCCTCTTTCACCAATGCCGCCAAAGTTATCTCGACAGTCGAGGTGCTTATATCCGGGCATTTTTCCAGAATCATACGCTTCGACAGCTTTTGCAGGGTATTGTCAAATAGCTTACGGATCCTTTCCGGTTTGGAAAGATTGCGGTTTTGCATCAATTCTACCCTGGCCGAAAACTCTTTGTAGGCGCTCAAAATGACCTCCAGGTAATACCTGACAAACGGCAGGTAGGAGTTCTTTCCCTCGTGCCACTCAATTGAGCTGTCCTGCAATACCTCGTAGTAGGTTTCCTTGGTTTTTTCGATTATCATCTCGAGACTAATGTACTTGCCCACAATATATCCTGAACGGTAAAGGAGCAGAAGAGTCAACAGGCGGCTCATGCGTCCGTTGCCATCGTTAAAGGGATGAATGCAAAGAAAATCCAAGACGAACATGGGGATCAGCAGCAATGGATCGTATTTTTCAGCATTGACTGCATCTATAAAAGTATTGGTCAGGCGGTCAACAGCATCTGGAGTTTCAAATGCCGTCAGGGGTTTAAAGCGTATGTTGCGTTGGCCGAATGCATCTGTTTCAGTGATAAGATTATCCGAATTTTTGAATTTACCACCGATAGATGACGGACTGAACTGGTACAGGTCTCTATGCAACTGTAGTATACATTGGTACGAGGCGCCATATAATCATAGCTTTCATGGATCAGTCTCAGTACCTCCCGATAACCAGCGATTTCACGCTCCGAGCGGTTGCGCGGCTCCGCCTTGAGCTTTACCAAAGCATCCAAGCGCTCATCTGAGGTATAGATTCCTTCGATTCTATTGGAGGACCCGGTGCTTTGGATTATAGCAATTTCAAGCATTGCTTCTAATACATCGGCCTTCGCTTCAATAAACAGTTCTTGTTTTCCTTTATATTCATGAATTGCTGAGATCAAATTCATTAATTCATGGTTCATTAATTCATTCGGAACGGATGTATAATCAAATTCCCTCACCGCGAACATCCTTTCTGCACAAGGAAAATGGTTATGCACAATATTAACCCCAAAATATGCAGAAGTCAATCGATACAGGGTAGAATAAAAGTTTTTCTTTCTGCACAATTATAGAATTCTAGAGTATAGATACCTTCGTTTTATGAAATGAGGGTATCAGCATTGGCCAGTGCAAGCGAAATTGATTTTATAAAAAACTATCTTCACAACTCTGGACATGAAAGTATTTTTTCTTGTGTAATCGGATCAATCAAGTACGCTCTGAAGAGAGACAAAAGACGATCGATTATGCAATTAAAGTGCTAGAAGAGAAAACCACTTTGGGAAAAGACGGCATATTTTTTTTCTCGGCTCTCGATGCTCTGGAGGGTCGTCTGGATAATGATGAGGAAAGAATCATTTGACGTTCGGCGCATCCGCATTATCCTTTTTGAGCGCCGCTCCCACGGCTTTTGGACAGGTATTTAATAAATTCCGCCGGACTATAAACGAGAATTTTACCACAGGCTGGAGGAGGAAAATGCTTTTTGTTGCCGGTTATTATTAGGGTTCCAGGCGCAGCCAGGGCCGCTTCCAGAAATGGTTCGTCGTCCGGGTCGGGGAGGTGTATCGTTAGAGGAAAGGCCGTAACCATTATTCCCGAATCTTTTATATCTTCTGGAAATTGAAATCAATTTCATTTTACTTGTAGGGCACGCAGAACCGTACCCTAGTGCCCCACAGGATCGTTTCAGCACTGGGCTTTCTCCCAGGCCGCAAAAACATAGGATATAATAACATATACAGCGGATAGAACGCAGCCGCGTTGCTCTGTAATTTAATGGCGGTTTGATAAATTTTGCCTGCTGGGGATTATACGGACTCAGTTGCGGGCATGAGGTGGTTATGTCATGGCCAAACCATTATACATCACGGAAAAACCTTCGGTGGCGGGCAGCTTTGCCAGCGTGTTGGGTATAGAAATAAACAAGTCTGACCGGGGCCGGGGCTATGCCGAAAATGGCCAGGCCATAATAAGCTGGTGCTATGGCCATCTGGTAACAATGGCTTACCCGGAGGAATACGATCCCGCCTATAAATCGTGGCGGGTAGAGCATTTGCCGATCATACCCCGGGAATTTAAATATAAGATCATTGATAATGTCGGAATCGAAAAACAGTTTGAGGTTATCAGACAACTGATGCACCGTCAGGATGTGAGCATGATCTACTCCTGTACCGACAGCGGACGCGAAGGTGAGTATATTTTTCGCCTGGTCTATCAGCTGAGCGGCGCCGATAAACCCGCCAAACGGGTGTGGATTTCCTCGCAGACCGAAGATGCGGTGAAAAAGGGCATTGAAGCCGCCAAGGACCTCAGCGAGTACGATTCCCTGTCCCAGGCGGCTTATTGCCGGGCCAAAGAGGACTGGTTGTTTGGCATGAATTTCAGCAGGATCTATACCTGCCAGTATGGCCAGCAATTGTCGGCCCGATTGAAAGAGAAGAAACGATCGGTCATCGCCATCGGGCGGGTTATGACCTGTGTTCTGGGATTAGTGGTCAACCGGGAACTGGAAATCAGAAACTTCGTGCCCAAAATCCATTATGGGGTGGCGGCCAATTTTTTGTCTCAGGACAGCGGTGTCGCCTACAAAGGTAAATGGCAACCCCAAACAGCCAAAGGGGCAAAGCCTGCCGATACACTTGAGGACGATGAAAAATACCTCGGTCAAGAGGAAGCTCAGAATATTATCGACAAGTTGCAGGGGCATGAAGCCACCGTGAACAAGGTGGAGATCAAAGTCAAGAAGGAGCCGCCGCCGCTGCTTTTCAATCTGGCCGAGCTGCAATCCGAAGCCAACAAAAAATACAAACTGCCGGTCGATAAGACCCTGGCCATCGCGCAGAGCCTGTATGAGAAAAAACTCATCTCTTATCCCAGAACCGACAGCCGGGTATTGTCCAGCGATATCGTTGCCGAACTGCCCCGGGTCCTAAATGGTTTGTATAAGAATGCCGCCTTCAAGGATGCGGTTATAAGAATCAAGGAGTTTGGGAAACTCACTATCGATAAATCCAGCAAGAGGTTTGTGGATGACAGCAAGGTGACTGACCATTACGCCATCATCCCCACCTATGTAAGCGCCGATCTGTCCAGGCTGGATCCTGACAGCCGCAATGTATATAACTTGATCGTGAAAAGGTTTCTGGCCATATTCTATCCGCCTGCGATATACAACACGGTGAAGATAGAAACCGAAATCAAAGGGGAGATCTTTGTCGCCAGCTCCAAAACCCTCAATGATGCCGGCTGGAAAGAGATCTACGAAATATCCCCGGCAAAAAATGAAGAGGATATCTCCACTTCCCCACTTCATTTGCTCAGCAAAAAAGAAAAGTGCGCCACCACCGCTTTGGATTTAGAACAAAAAGAAACCAAACCACCTTCCCGGTTTTCTGACGCGGCATTGATTCTGACTATGGAAAAAGCGGGGAAGTATATAGAAAACGAGGAGCTCAGAGAGCAGATAAAGACCTGTGGCATTGGCACCTCTGCCACCCGTGCCGGCATCATCAAGAAGCTTCAGGATATCGGCTACATCAAAATCAATGCCAAGACCCGGATTGTTACGCCCGAGCCCAAAGGGGAGGTGATCGTTGAACTGATCCGCCGATCCGCCCAAGAGTTGTTGAACCCTGTCCTTACCGCCAGTTGGGAAAAGGGCTTATCCATGATACAGAATAAGGAGATCACCGCCGAGGTGTTTGAGGCCAAGTTGGAGAGCTATATAACCCGGACCATTGCCAAGGTCAAGAAAATTGGGATATAAAGGGCTTTTTCTGGTAATGCCAATTTCCTGGAGCATCCAGAATGATTGAAAAAACAAAAGAAATGCATTATATGAGTGAGGCATTTTGAAATCTAAAATCAAACATAATTTCTGATAAGCCAAAGGGGAAACTTTAACCAGAATATTATGCTTTGACCAGAGCTTCGATATAACCTTAACCCAATACCCAACGATAGAATAAAGCAATACTTATCGCCAATAAAGCGCTGAGTAAAGTGCCAATAAAATAGTATTCCGCAAAATCTTTGTTATTGAATTCATAGAATCTCATGGCCGTTTTGGTTCCGTATATTCCTATCAGAACCTCGTAGGCACCGGCAATAACAGCCAAAAAAGTCAGGCTTCTTTCAAGATTACCGATATAGCGTCCCGTTTTCTTGTAATTTTCTTTATTATTTATTGGATTTGAGAGCTCCGGAGCTGTCTCGGCGCCGTCGTCGTTATATTTGTTGAGTGTGACTTCTTCATTGACAGGCCCTTTAATAGTTTCCAGAAACAATCTTATGAAGATATTCGAGAAATCCGTGATTAATATGATGCCAATGATAACGAAAATGATGGTCGCAAAAACGTTACTGAGCTCAAAAGATCGTAAAACGGTCAGTATGGACGATTTACTCAGCCAGTTTATTATCAGGATGATAATCGATATATGAAGAGCCTGGTCCAGCATAAAAATCAAAGCCCTATTATTGATACCGATACATTCCCAGCAGGGTTTCTTCCAGTCAATAATTACATGACTGACGGCCAGTAATGTGGCGATCAAAAACAACCATTTGATGTCTGAGTAATGAAGACCAAAAACTAAGATAACTATGACGCCCAGGTAGAGCAGGAAATGAATGGATGCGTGAAACAGCAGCGACTGTACCTCTTGCGGTGTTTTGCCGCCGCCGTTTTTCTTCTGGGCCATATCTTCGTCTTGGAAGACGAAATCCCCGGCAAAATGAGCCAACAATAAAAGCAGGAATAACTCCAACATCCGGCGTACCTCTCCTGGCATATATAAGTTAACAGCTTAAATATAGGCATTATAAGATAAAAACTTATACTCTTGCTATAAGTTTGACGACCGCAAGGTTGACAGCTGTCTGAAAATATAAGCAATAGACTGATATTTAGCGGTTATTAGCGGAAGAATGATAACCGAACAGAGTGTTTAGGAGCTGTTTGACATTTCCTTCTGCTTCCCTGATTTCAGCTATCCTGCTTTTATACATCATTTGGCTTACGGCGGATTGTGAAATCCCTAATTGGGAAGCGATTTGCACTTGATTCATATTGGCCCTAATGCAGGCATGAATCAGTTTATTTTTATCGGACCACAAATTCCGAACCTGCGACAGCAATAACAGCGATGTATTCACAGCTAATCTGGAATTGTCCGCTGGCGGACTATGAAATATTATTACATGTCCTTTATATTTGTGAGCTTTGTCCATAGCCTCCCGGGCCTCGTAAAAGGCAGGCCCGTCCATACCGAGAGCCATATCGTTGATTTTAGTGCTGATGCTCCCATAACCGACTCCAAATCTTATTTGAACAGGCTCTATTGCTTCTACAATATCAGTAATAATATCAAATAGCAGATTGGTGGGCCTTAATAGACCCTGGAATTCGTCGCCTAGAGTAATCAAAAATTTCGATATGACGACTTGTGAGTATCGTTCATTAATATTGTGCAGCGTTGACTCCAGTTTGTCTTGAATAGCTTCGCGGTCGGTGATTGATTTTGACTTTACAAGGTCGCCAATGATAGCAAGATAAGTATTGTCAGGTTCCATTGTGATGTTTTCCCCCAGAATCCAAGCCTTACACAAAGGCTTAAAAGCCTATGCTATTTAAAACGCACTTTGTTACATATTATATCCATAAAGTGGAACCGTGGCGAGGACTGGGCCGCTGTTTCTGATTCATCGTAAATATCGGCCGGCAAAACAATCTCCTGCAACTGCAAACTGATTTCATATGGGTAACGGAAATGCGCTGCCCCCCAAAGCCCTCATTCAAATAAAATCGGCTGGCCGCCGGTTGGGTTTTCTGTGCCGCTTTTCTGCTGATGAGGGGACTCTTCCTGATCCGGCTTCAATCTGAACGGATAAAGAGGACACTTATTCATCGGGCATAACGCCACTTCTTTCTTGCTATGATTAGAACACTGCAGGCAATAAGCCCTGATCGCCTGTCCCATCGTCCGTTTGATCATTGTCTTCCTCCTATTGATACCAGATTATTTGATAAAAAATGGGGTGACAAATGGGCCTGACGCCCTTTTTGCCACCTTTTTCCGCTCCCGCAAACAGAGCCAACAGTCTGACGGTTCTCTGTTTGTCTGTCACCCCTCTGCCGCCAGGTTGGCTTTAAAGCTGATTTTACGCAGAGTTGCCAGGTCATCGAACTTGATCACGTAGGCAGCCTGGTCGCGGTCGATATCCAGCACTTCCCCGGGGCCCATGATGCTGTGGACGATACGGCTGCCGGGCCTGAAGGAGATCCCGTCCGGAGCCGGTTGCAGCATTTTCTCGCTGTTGCGGATGCTCCACTTGCTTTCAGATATAAGGCTGTCGTCCAATGGGTTGGTGTAAGTCAGGAAGGTCTGGTCCACATTGAAAATGAAGCGTGAAGGAAAGCGGTAGGAACCATCCAGATTCCGCCCCTCCGCATCGGTTAAAAACAAACCCTTTTCCGCCCGGGTGAAGGCCACGAAGGCCAGGCGCCGTTCCTCTTCCATGCCCTCCAGGGTCGCGGTCTTCTTGGAGGGAAATACGCCTTCCTCCAGGCCGCACAGGAAAACATAGGGGAACTCCAATCCCTTGGCGGCATGCACGGTCATCAGCTTGACCGCGTTCTTGCCGGAAGCTGCGTCACTGTTGCTCAAAAAGGCTACGTGGGCCAGGTAGTTTTCCAGGGTGCTTTCCTCACCGCAGGAAGTTTCGTATTCATAGACCGACTGCTTCAGCTCCGCCAAATTGTCCAGCCGCTCCTGACTGCCCTCCGTCCTGAGCATGGTCTCATAACCGCTCTGATCCAGGACGGCGCTCAAAAGCTCGGAGATGGGGACGCCATGATAGCCGGCGGCAAAACCCTCGATAAGGGCCAGGAACCGTTTGGCCCGGGTATGGTTGAAAATCTCATTATCCATGCTCCTGGCCAGAGCCTCATACAGAGAACAATGATTCTGC
>NZ_DIPG01000057.1:0-265 GCF_002426325.1 Syntrophomonas sp. UBA5494
ATCTGGAAAGAGCATCAGGTGACAACGGTTTTTATCACCCACAGTGTAGACGAGGCCCTCTACCTGGGCAGCAACATCGTAGTGCTCTCTCCGGCTCCGGGACGGGTTCTGGAGAACATCAAAAACCCCTGCTTTATGATGGATAACCTGCGCTCGCGGGATGAATACCAGATGATGTCCAATCAATTGCGGACCATTATCAAGCACTAGTTTTATTAACGCAAGCGAGGACGGGGGTGTTGAGGGGGACGTTTCGTTTGTATTA
>NZ_DIPG01000057.1:408-21594 GCF_002426325.1 Syntrophomonas sp. UBA5494
TAATACAAACGAAACGTCCCCCTTCATGCTCCTCATATGTTTTTTGCTCGAAATCTTCATATAAATTTACAGGATAATCAGGTTTTGTCAGCGAAAAAGTACTTATTCGTTATATTATTTGCTGTTGTAAGGTCAGAATTTTATGAATAAGCATGGTACTCTAAAAGTTATATTCCTCCTGCTGCCTGCCCTGTTGCTGTTCACCGCCCAGTACATCGGCCATACATCAGCCCAGTATAGAGTACCGGGAATAAATGGAGGTGTTTTGGACCTTGGCGGTTGGTCTGCCGCTGGGTACCCCAGCTTCCATATGTCCGGTGAGTGGGAATTATATGCGGATCAGCTTGCGGACGGAGCCGCAATCAACAGCGGGACCGGGAATTTCACGCTTTTTCCGCTGCCGTACTCATTATTTAAAAAGGTGGATGCCTACGGGCAGCCTCTGCCTGAGTATAATACCGCAACCTACCGCATTCGGGTCATCAACGCACCCACTGACAGCGGCTATACCATGCGCTTAGGCCCATTATGCGCGGCCTACCGGCTATATGTTGACGACCGCCTGTTGGCTGCCAACGGTAAATTGAGTGATGACCTCACAGCGCCTATATCCGCTTACCGATCTCAGCGCGTTCATTTTTCTACAGACAAAGACAGTTTCGATATTATCCTGCAAACCGCCAACCAGTATGACACCAGAGGCCTTTTGCAATGGCCGCTGGTCTTGGAGTATTATGATGCCCCGGGGCACACTGATGATTGGGAGTCAGTTATTGACTATCTGATGGTGGGAGGCCTTCTGACCATATCCATATTATTATTGGTTTTTTGGCTTCTGGTGCCGGGCAGAACAGACCTCCTGCTCCTGGGTCTGTTTGGTTTCACCACAATGATGCGGGTTATGATTATTCAAGAGGTTTTGATCGCCGACTTGCTTCCGCAAATGTCCCTGATCAGGTTTAGCCAAATGGACTATGCATCAGGCCTTCTTATTCAGTTGTTGGGCCCGGCTTCCATAGCTGCGATTTATCCCCGGCTATTGCCCCGTTGGTTTAGTCCGGCCCTGTTGATTTATACTTTAGGGCTCTTTCTATGTGTCGCAGCAGCTCCCGGAGTGATGCAGAGCGATGCCGGTATAGTTTTTGACATGTTAATGGCCTTGATAGTATTGGTGGTAATTATTGCGCTGATCAGGGCAGTTCTGGAAAACAGACCGGGATCTGCCGCGCTGCTGATACTTTTGAGTTCCGTCGTGGTTCTGTTTTTATTCGACGTAATGGCCGACAGTTCACTGGCCTACCAGGTTCTTTCAGGCAGCGGGCTGGTGTTTGGAGTTATTATTCTGGTGGAGTGTGTCATAATAGCCCGTAATTTTAAAGAAGCGCAGCAATTGGAATTATATGCTTTGAAAGAACAGATCAGACCCCATTTCATACATAACGCTTTAAGCGCCATCATTTCGATTTCCCGCACCGATCCCGACCGTTCGCGTCAGCTCCTGGTTAATTTCAGCAGCTATTTACGCGGCCACTTTGACTATACCAACATCGAACTGATAACTATAGAGCAGGAATTGGAAATGGTTAAAGCCTATGTCGCCTTGCAACAGGCCCGCTTCGGAGATGGATTTCGGGTCAATTATCTCATCGAAACCGATAATTTTCTTATCCCTCCGCTGACCCTGCAGCCTTTGGTAGAAAACGCTCTGACCCATGGTTTGCGCCTGCAGGATTCAGGAACTGTGGCAGTGTATACACAGCGGAGCGGAGATATGGTGCGCATCGGAGTCCGGGATGACGGCTGCGGAATGGACAGCCAGGATTCAAACCTAATTCGCCGGGGCATCGGTATCGCCAATATAAACCGCCGTTTAAACAACCTCTATGGCAGTCAGCTGCAGTTTTTAAGCCCCCCGGAAGGTGGGTGCGAGGTATACCTGGAGATTCCGTACAAGGAGGTAGATGGTCATCAAAGTGCTACTGGTTGACGATGAGCCGCCCATCCTGGATGAACTGGGGTATTTGCTGGGCAAATATGCGGATGTGGAAGTCATGGGCGCTTTCACCGATCCGCGGCAGGCTATTGAGTATTTACAGCAAAGACCGGCCGGGGATCTTGCGCTTCCCGATGCGGTCTTCCTGGATATCGACCTGCCCTATAGCAATGGTCTGGAAACCGCTCGAAAAATGCGTACTATCAACGCAGACATGATCATCGTTTTTGTCACCGCCTACAGTGCCTATGCCCTGGAGTCGTTCCAGGTCCATCCCCTGGATTATCTATTGAAACCGATCCAGGAGTCGCAAATGGATGCCGCCGTGAAACAAATCCGAAAACAGGTCGGGCTGCTGCAAGCCGGCAGCAGGTCTAACAATGGAGCTATCCGTATAAAATGTTTCGGGAATTTTAGCATGACGGTCTCAGGCCAGGATCAGATCAGGTGGGGTACCCGCAGGGTAAAAGACCTTTTAATGTATTTGATCGATTTGGAAGCGGCCCCGGTATCGCACAAAGACTTGGCATCAGCCATCTTCAACGGAGTTATGGACAAAAAAGCGCAGAACAATCTTTATGTGACCATCCATAATTTTCGCCGCCTGCTGCGGGATATCGATCCAAAGGGGGAGCGCCTGCGCTTCCAGGATAACATGATTCTGGACATAGCCCCGGGGACATGTGACTACACCGATTTTATGAGTTTTGCGCGCAGCAATGCGGTGATCAACTCCGGTAATGCCCGGGCTGCCGCAGCCGTGCTGCAGTCCTGCCGGGGCGGCTACCTGCAGGATGTAGATTATGACTGGGCGGAACAAACCGCCAACATTGTAGAACTGGAGTACGAACGCATCGCTTTGGGGTTGGCCCGGTTTTATCTGGGTAATTCTGATTATCAGCCTGCGGAAACAGTCCTGCTGGAACTGGTTGCCCGCAATCCCATTTCGGAAGAGGGGTTTACTCTGCTTCTGGATGTCTATATTAAAAATGATAAAAAACAGGACTACATCCTGATTTATGAACAATACACCGATATGCTGAAGCGGGAACTGCTTGAGGAGCCCCCGGAAAAATACACCCGCTATTATCATTGGATCCGTAAAGCCTAGACTTTCCACGCCTGCTTTGTCTGCCCCCCATCCCCATATTATTGCCTACCCCGGAATCCTGAAGCTATATTCTGAGCTTGCGGTCCCCAAATAACATCATGCCGAACCCCGTTCCAGGCTGCCTTAGCCGAACTTCAAATGCAACAGCACCGGAATTGTATTATACCCGAATTATGGAAAATATTTAAGATTTTTTAAGGCCGCCTTGTTATCATCCTGGTAGATTGGCGCGGAAATTAGCAAAAAATGCAATCTCAGGGATAAGAAGCTAGAAAGCGGGGGAGAGCATGAGAAAGACGGTTTTGGGAATTGTAGTGGCGTTGATAATGGCGTTGGCGGCAGTGCCGCTGATATCGGGGCAGTTGGCTTACGCGGATGTGTATTCCGATCTGGGTCTGAGCACCAGCAGCGAGGATTTGGAAAACTATGACCAGCGCGCGGAAAGCCAGCCTTATAACAGCAAGAATGTTTCTGTAAACCCGGTCTCCGAGACCTACATTACGGAGATAGGTACGATGGAAGTGGCGGTTGATCCCGGGCAGCCCCCACAATCAGTCGGCGCGGTCAAGAGGTCTCTGATAGGTGACAATAACCTGGCCCAAACCGTTACCGAGACCGTTGCGGATGAGAATGACAATAAATATGTCAAATCGGTGGCCCTGGATTTAAACGACGTGGGCAAACCCCACGCCGTTGCCGAACTATATTACCGGGAAGCCAACAATGGTGAGTTGTACCTGTCGATTGTCGACCCCATAGACGACCTGGCCGGCCCGGCAAGCAACCAGATCCTGGTATTCTCTAACAGCGAAGCCGGGACCCCCCTGATTACGGATTACCGCAACCAGCACAGCTTTCTTACCCTGGTCGCCGGGGAC
Organism: Syntrophomonas sp. UBA5494; assembly: GCF_002426325.1. Classification (NCBI taxonomy): domain Bacteria; kingdom Bacillati; phylum Bacillota; class Clostridia; order Eubacteriales; family Syntrophomonadaceae; genus Syntrophomonas; species Syntrophomonas sp. UBA5494. Next base: position 4,391 of record NZ_DIPG01000057.1, read on the forward strand.
TTCGACAATGACGGCGTCAGTGAGATCGTTGTGTATGTGCCTGATGCGGATGATCCCCGTCTGGCTCTCTATCAGATCGTTGACGGGGTCATTCAGGACGAGCCGGAACAGACTTTCTCCTTGCCGGGGTTTTCTGAATTCGTATATATGACCTCAGGGGACATTACCGGCGACAATCTGGCGGATCTGATAGTGAGCTACAACGGACCCGGTACTGAGCAGGTCTATAGTGAATATACCGGACACATCTATATTTTCAAAAGCCAGAACTTTTCCCTGGCCAGCCCCCACGTTTTTAACCATCTCTCCAGGGGCGAGGATAATGGCAAAGACTATTATACCAGCCGTATTAACAACGCCGCGGCTGCCATCGGGAATGTGCAGGGTGACAGCGATGACGGGCAGATGGAGCTGGTGGTGGCCGGAAGCAGAGTCAATACTAACGGTCAACGTGAGGTTTCCCGGGTGGTTTTGGGCTATCGCTATGACGGCGCTGTCGGACGCTGGGATTTTCAAGAGGTTTACGGGAGAATGGACCTGGGCAGTGCTGAATTGTTCAACGTCCTCAATATTAACGAGAATAAATTGACCACCCTGGCATGTGTTGATCTTCTAGGCAAAGATCCTCTTACAACTAAAGGAGCCTACACCTATATCGATGGCATCATCATCGATGAACTGGATGATGTTTATGAAGGCGAGGGCGGGATGTATACAGGTCCAAACTATGCAGACTACGGGATTGTCAGCGGAAATTTCGACGGCAACAGCTATCAGTTCGAGCAGTTGAAAATCTTGCGGGAAAAGCTGAACTGGAATTCAGCCAGCCAATCCTGGGACAGCGGAGGCTTTGAGATCGCCACCTACGGCAGTCCAAGCAGCGTGACGGAACTGGACAGCAGCACCACGTGTGCGGCCCTGGCAGCTCCCAATACCGATGATGACACTGTGATCATCAGATACACCGGCCATGACCTGCAATATTCGTTTCCTACCGTACTGGCCGCCTTGGCCTCGCCGCCCTATTTCGGAGACCTGGAACACCTGGACGGCGGTGAGAGCTACATCGGTGGCAGTACAACTGAGATTACTTCCGGTGAAGGAGGCGGTTCAGAAACCCACGGCAATGTTTCGGTCAAAGCCGGCGCCTATGCCAGCCTGGAATCGGAAGTTTCTATTTTTGGCTTTAAGATCGCCCAGGCTGAGTATGAAACAGAATTCAGTGCCGGCTATACCTGGGACACCTCTCATGAAACGGAAGTTACCACCGCTATATCTTACGGTACCTTCGGAGGCCAGGACAGTGTGGCTGTATATGCCATTCCCATGGATGTCTTTATGTATGAAGTTTGGTGTCCCGGGGTAGGCGGCAAAGGCGGCTACTGGACCACCATGAATCAATGCTTCCCCTACGAGGCGGCTTACGTGGTGATTCCCGCCGATAGATACGATGAGATTGCCAGCCGCGAACCGGGCCTGCCCCGCATCGGCGGCGAGCTGTTTAAGCATACCCTGGGAAGACCTGAAACTTATCATAGCAGCAGCCTCGGTATGTTTAAGGTGAAAGACCCCATTGAATATGAGCTGTTTTCAACAGTGGGCTTCGGCAACGCCTATATCACACAAAATATAGAAATTACAGAAACCGATACCGATTCCCATACCTTCTCAGCTGAATTGTCCGGCCGCGTTGGCGGGGGAGCAGTGGGAGCCACTGCCGGGGTGACTTACAGTATCGGCGGCGGGGGAGGCTGGGCTGAGACTACCATTAAAAATGTGGGCTATACCGCGACTCTGCTCAATATGCCGCTGGAGGCCGAAGATCATGGATATAATTACGCCTGGAAGCTGGTGGCCTATCCTTATATAAGTGAAAAGCAGAGTTTCCCGGTGGTAACTTATGCAGTGAGCCAGGTGCGCAGGCCGCCCTTGCTGCCCCAGAATCTGGAGATGCAGAGCTCCACTGAAAACAGTGTTACACTAAGGTGGGACAATGTCGATCCCCATGTAAGCGGTTATCAACTCTACCGTTACTATGATTTTGAAGGAGACCTGGCCGGATATTACAAGATTGGGGATGAAATACCGGTCGGTACAACCACCTATACCGACACCGGCCTGCAGCCTTATACCAACTACCGCTACAAAATCCAGTCCATAGGGGCCGGCTACGGCAGCCAGGTTACTGAAAGCGTATTGGGACCGGAATGCGTTGCCCGGACCAATCCCACCTCCGATGCGCCGATCATTACCCAGCAGCCTGAATCAGTGGAGGTCGCCGCCGGCAGCCGGGCGGTATTCCAGGTCATCGCCCAGCCGGCGCCCAGTGCTTCTGTCTCCGACCGCATCTTTTACCAGTGGCAGCGCTATGTGGATGGCAAATGGCAGTCGGTTGAAGGCGCCGGCAATAACCTGTTGGCCATCAACGGGGTGAGTAAAGCAGATGCCGGCCGTTATCGCTGTGCAGTTTCCCAATATGTAAAAGATAAGCCTATCACCATTTATTCACAGGCTGTAACCCTGACGGTGAACAAGAATAACCTGGCGGTATTGCTCAGTTTGGACCCATCCGACGGGTATGGCGATATCAATACACCGTTGACTGTAACGGCAACCCTGGATAATATCGATGCTTCCATACCGCCCACCGGCAAGATAAATTTCCTGCTTACCTTTTATCCGGATCCGGAAGTGACCGAAGGCGAAGAGGGGGCGCAGATAGAGTATCCCGACCCGGTACTGACAATCATAGAAGCAGCAGTGGCAAATGGAAATGGGGCCGAGATAAGCTGGTCACCGAACTTCTATGGCAGCTATGACATCGTGGCCGTCTACCTGGGAGACGGTAATTATCATAAGAGCACTTCGCCCACCAGCAGTTTTACCTGTGTTGACAGCAGCGCGGCTGCCGCCTCGGGGCTCAGGATCACTGGAATCGAAAACAACACCCTGACTTACGGGGATGTGGTCAATCTGAGCGCAACCGCGTGGCAGAATGGAAGCATGAAAACGTTGTTAGTTGATGAAGTGGAGTTCGTTTCTTCGGATGCGGAAGGATTGGCCGTTGTAAAATCGGAAGGAAGCAATCCCAAATGGCAGCTGACCGCAGCCCGGGCGGGAACTTACCAACTGGATGCCACCGCCACCCTGGGCGCCACGGTACTGAAGGTGACCAAGAGCATCACTGTCAACAAAGCCCAGATCGCAGTGAAGGTGAAGGATCAGATGCTAAACCAGGGAGATCCCTTAGAGCCTTTTGCCCTGGAACTGACCAGCGGTGAGATGAAGCTAGAGGATTCTCTGGATACTGTCTTTACAGTCGAGTACCTGTATACAGTCAACAGCAGTTCACCGGCCGGGGTCTATGATGTATTCATCGGCAATATCACCCAGGCGGGAAATAATTATGAGGTCTTGAGTGTAAGCAAAGGCGCCGTGAATATCGAGGGCCCCAAGTACAATATCAGATTTCACGGGATCTCCAACGGCTCAGTCCTGGCCGAGGTCAACAATTGGAGGGTCCTGGATGAAGATTACAACAGCGGTTATGATATCGCTGCCGGAGCCCATGTGCGCTTCAGCGCCGTGCCTGATGCCGGCTACCGGGTGGAGAAATGGGTGGTCAACGGCATCGAGTTGATGAAAGACCAGGCCTACGACACCTCGGCATATATTACTTTCAACAGCCTGAGTACTGTTCTTCAGATCGAGGTTTATTTTGTGCCCGACATGTGCGATCTGACTTACAGCGCCGGTGACAACGGCGTCCTGACCGCACGGATCGGCAGTCTGAACGTGGGCTCGGGAGCGGTGCTGCCGGCGCAGACGGTAGTAAACTTCCTGGCCGCACCGGATGACGGCTTTATGGTGGATCAATGGAAAGTGAATAACAGCGTAGTCAACGACTATAAGCAGAATAGTTATTTTCACACCATAACTCAAGATACTGACCTGAAAGTGACCTTCACCCCGGCGGAATATGTGGCAGTGGGCTATGCAGCCACCGGCGACGGGCAGGTCACCGCTGAAGTCACCGGCGGATCAGCCCTGGAGAGCGGCGATCTGGTCACTAAAGGCAGTGAGGTGGTATTCACCGCAACCCCTGACGACGCCAACACCATGATCAAGGAGTGGATCGTCAACGGACAGGTGGTGCAGGGCAGCAGCCCGGTCTACACTGCGGCCAATATTCAGGAAGCACTTGATGTTGAAGTGGTATTTATCGATGCCATCACCTATCAGGTGAATTTTGGAGCTATTGGCCATGGCGCCGATGCCTTGACTGCCGAGGTAGACGGAGAGCCTATCTTAAGCGGCGACCGGGTCAGGGGATACGCAGATGTGCTCTTCACCGCCTATCCGCCGGACGGCTACCGGGTCAAACAGTGGAAACTGGGCTCTGCGGTCATTATGGATGACAGCGGAGAATCCCCGTTGTTAAGCGAGACCTATATACTGGAGGATCTTCAGTCAAGCGTCACCGTGACCGTGGAGTTCGAATCCACCAATAGCTATTGGGTGGATTATTGGGTGATCGATACCCTTCCGGATGAAGAAGGCGGGGAGAACGGCACTATCAACGCCCTGGCCACCTACGCCGGGGTGAGCGAACCATACAGCAGTGGGGAGGATATCTTGCAGGACAGCCAGGTAGTCTTTACTGCTGTGCCTGAAGCCGGCTATACCGTGAAGGAATGGACGATAGACGGCAGCGCGATTGCCGGCGCCGATCCCGTATATAGTATCGCCGCTATTCAAGCCAACCATGAGATCACAGTGGAATTCGAAGCGGGTATAAACCCCCTGACATTCGCCGCCATCGGCCAGGGCTCCGTTTCAGCATCAAGTGCCGATGGAGAGATTTTAAGCGGCACAGAGGTGGCTGACGGCACTGAAGTGACATTTACCGCCATACCCGATGAAGGCTATCAGGTCAAGGAATGGAGGCGCAATGGGGAGCAGCTGGCAGGCGGCAACGATACCTATGAGCTGACAGTGAGCAACGGAGGCTTTGTTGAAGTTGAATTTGAACGTGAGTATTATATCTTGACCCTGGGAGAAAACCTGACAGCTTCTGTGGCTGGCGCCGAGCTGGATGATGATTTGGTACAGGGCGACAAAACTGTAACCGTGACTGCATCGCCTCCGGCCGGATACTTGCTCACCGCCTGGTATGCGGACGGGGTCCTCCTGGAAGACCAGACCGGAGAATCCTACAGCTTTACAATGGTGCAGGATACCGAAGTGACAGCCGATTTCGAACAGCAGTACTATAACGTGATCTTCGTTGCGGAGGGCAACGGCACCATTACCGCCACTGCAGACAGTGCTGATATCACCTCGGACAGCGACCAATCAGGCGGAGCTACCTTAATCTTCACCGCCCAGCCGGCGGAAGGTTATCGGGTGCAAAGCTGGTTCCGCGGACTGTTTGAGGTCAGCGGGCAGCCGGAATCTGGCAGCGATATTCAGACCTATATTATCGACGGCCTCGACAAACCTGAGTATATCAGAGTATTCTTCGAGTTAAAGCCGGAAGATCCGGAGCTGCAGCTATATGTGGTATACTTTGGAGCTGGAAGCGGGGGCAGCCTAAGCGCAACTGCAGAGGGAGCGCCCATCAGCAGCGGCGACACTGTAACCGAGGGCAGCCGGGTGGTATTCAGCGCAGACCCTGACAGCGGCAAGACAGTCGATGAATGGAGCGGAATTGATAACGGAACCCTTTCCAATGACAAACTTACCTTTACCATTGATAGTCTGGCCTCTGGTGAAGATGTCTATGTAACATTTAAAAACCGCGCCACCGGCGGGGGTGGCGGAGGCGGGGGCGGCGGTTCCCTGGCTCCGGCCGCCCGGGTGGAAACCGACACCGGCGCGGCATTTGTAAGTCCATCGGCCGGCGGAGAGATCAGCCTGGGCAGTGAAGTCTCCCTAAATATACCGGATGGCGCCCTGCAGGGCAGCGCCAGGGTAAATGTGGAGATAAGCCAGGCTGGGTCCTTGCCTCAGGAGCCGGGGGGATTCATATTCCTGGGCCAGGCCTTTGAAGTCACCGTGGGAGGCCACAGCTCCTACACCTTTAATAAACCGGTCAGCCTGACCTTCAGTTTCGATCCTGGACAGGTTCCCGCCGGCAGCACCCCGGTGGTGTATTTCTATGACAGGTCGACCTCTACCTGGATTGAACTGGGCGGAACCGTAGCCGGAAACACTATAACCGTAACTGTCGACCATTTCACAGTTTTCGCTGTTATGGCGAAAGAAGCGGCTCCTGTTCAACCCCAGCCGTCTTCCCCGGTATTCAGCGATATCAGCCGGCACTGGGCCCAAGAAACCATTGAGACACTGGCGGGGCAGGGCATAGCTCAGGGTTACGGGGACGGCGCCTTTAGACCGGAGCAGAGCATCACCCGGGCGGAATTCGCCGCACTGCTGGTGAAAGCCCTGCAGCTTCAGAACGCAGGGGACGGCAGGGTATTTGCCGATACCGCCACACACTGGTCCAGAGACATAGTGGCTATTGCCGAGTCCCATGGCATAGTCGGCGGTTATGATGAGAACCATTTCGGTCCTGATGATTCGATCACCAGGGAGCAGATGGCGGTGATGGCGGTGAAGGCCGCTAAACTGGATCAAGGCCCGGCACAGGCTGCCTTTACCGACAGTAACACGATTTCCTCCTGGGCTAAAGGCAGCGTGTCAGCAGCAGTACAGAACGGTATCATGAACGGTTATCCGGACAGCAGCTTCAGGCCGCAGGGTAATACCACCCGGGCTGAAGCCATGACCGTAATTTGGAACTTGATTAACTAAGGAAACAGAGCGCAGCTAGTCCTCCAAAGCCCTCCCAAGGAAGTTGATGGGAGGGCTTTTTGGCCGGGATAGATATTTAGCAGGATAAGCGGAGGATTATGCCCAATACAGGGAGTTCAGGTTGTGAATTCCTGCTATATCTGCACTAGGAGCCTATACCCGGGTCTCAGGCGAAAAGGCGCCAACCGGAAGAAGAAAAGAGGGAGCGCAGCAATGATTGCACTAGGAGATTTGAATCGGGGTTAGAAAACGGCTTGGTATCAGAAGTGCAAATAAAGAGTCTATCAATCGATTTGGCATTTTTTAAAGAACAGGAACATAGCGATTCCCGCCGCGAATCCTATGGCCGGATTGAGAGCGATGCTCAATACCACCACGGCGGCGAATACGAACATTTCCTTATTATCCTCGGTCTTGATGGGTTTGATCAAATCCAGCCCGCTATAGAAGAGCATCCCCCCCAGTACCGCCTGGGGAATGAGCTGCAGGATCTGCAGGCCTGAGGCGCCCAGGAACAGACCGATGAACAGCAGCAAAAGCCCGATGAAAACCAGGGTGTACCCGCTCCTGGCTCCGAACCGATAATGGGCCGCCAACCCGCCGCTGCCGTGACATATTGGGATCATCCCCAGGGGGGCGCCAATCAGGTTGCCGATCCCCAGGGTGAGACACAGGTTTTTATTATTGACCTGCTGAGAAGCATCCGGGAATAGCTGGCTGGCCAGATAAGTGGTCACCAGTACCGAGTTGGTAAGGGTCAAAGGCAGTTGGGGGAGGGTTCCCTGCCAGAATCCCCGGTTGAAGTCGGCCCAAGCCGGCCAGATCGGATGGGGCAGGTTTAGTTGCCAATTCAAAACGGGGAGGTTTATTTCCGGATGTAACAGCAGTGATAAGGCGGTTCCCCCGATCAAGGCAACGATGGAGGCCGGAAAATAGCGGTTATTCATCAGCAGTAGTATCACCAGCAAAATAGGCAGGCCTAGTATCCAGTCGCTGCCGGCCATCTTGATGCCCAGCATGGCCAGGCTGATGCCCAGCCCGGTCTGAATGCCCATAGTTACTGAGAGAGGCGTCAGCCCGGCTATTTTTTCGATCAGTCCGGTCAGGCCGACGAGCAGCAGTACGGCGCCGGTCAGGATACCGGCGGCGGCGATTTCAAAGGCGCTAAAATGATGGATGATGATGGCCGCGCCGATCACTTTCATGGGCTGAACCGGCACCGGCAGACGGTAGAACCAGGCAGTGAAAAGGTACATCAGACCGAACATCGCCAGGACGCTGGTCACGTCCAGGCTGGCTACGGTGATAGCCCCGATCACATAAGGAAGAAATGTGCCCAGGTCCCCGATCGAACCCGACAGATCTCCGCTGAGATTTCTTGCTTTTGGCAACATCATCTTACTGCCCCGCTTGCATGCATATGATCCGGATGTCTTTTAGATTATATCACGCCTATGCTCAAGGGAGCGAGAAAAGACGGGGCCAAGTCTGCTGCTGTTCATAAGGCGGTTATACTCTATTGGCAAATTGGCATTAGATGAAGAAGCCCTGGCTTATTGTGTTATTAATTTGCGAATAATCTGGTTTTATGCAGCGTGATATATTAAAATCATCCGTGGGTGAGTAAATATGTTTTCACAAGAGAAATGGCGAGGGGCTTTGTCTGGCGGCTTGATTCTGATGCTGGCCTGGTATCTGTTGGCCCTCATGGTCGATCTGCCCATCATCCCCAGCCCGGTGGATGTCTTTATTCAAATTGGAGAGATATTCAGGACCAAGATGGCCATCCATGTGGTTTATAGTTTAAGCCGGATTTTGGAAGGCATGGCTATCTCGATCCTGATCGGAGTTCCGCTGGGTTTCTTGATGGGGTATTTTGATAAATGGGATAGGATTTTTTCCCCCTTGATGTATTTTGCCTACCCCATCCCCAAAATTGCGCTTCTCCCTATTATAATGGTCTTATTCGGTTTAGGGGAAGCCTCCAAAATCATCATGATCGTGTTGATCATTATTTTCCAGATCATCATCACCGCTCGCGATGCGGTGAAAGACATACCTGCTCAAACCTTCTATTCCCTGCAATCGCTGGGAGCCGGCAGGCTGCAGATTTTCACCGAAATAGTGGCCCCGGCCGCACTTCCTGAGGTATTGACCGCCACCCGCCTGGCTCTGGGCACAGCCATCTCCATACTTTTCTTTACCGAAACCTTTGGCACTCAGTACGGCATGGGTTTTTTCATTATGGATTCCTGGCTCAGGGTCAATTATCTGGACATGTATGCCGGAATCGTGGTTCTCAGTTTTATAGGATTTTGCCTGTTTGTATCTATCGACTATCTGGAAAGAAAGATCTGCTCCTGGAGATAACGGGACCGCTGTATTCTTATGCCAGTACTGCCGGCTATTGCCATCCATTCTGTTCCGCCATCCCGCAAGACACCTCCTTAGATAGGCGTAAATAGAGTTAAACCAACCATAATAATATTAATATCCTTTCAATGGACAGGAGGCAATTATTAATGAACATCAAGCCAATACTGGTCTTGGCTCTGGTTATGGCCATGATGGCTATGGCTGGATGCCAAACTCCCGGGCAGTCTGCTCCGCCGCAGGCCGCAGAACCGGGTAATACCCCGGTTGCTCCCGCGTCTCCCACCCGGGAAGAAACCGCCCTCTTGCAAGAGATCGCCCGGTCTGCACAGGCGGGCAAGGTAATAAACTGCGATTTTGCAGTCAAATCCACCACCTTTGACGACATCGAGAAGACCTGGGGAGAGCCTGCCCAACTGCAGTATGTTGGTGCGGCCAAAGGTACTTATGCCACTTATGCTGACCGCAAAATTGTTTTTGGATTCAATAAAGGCATGCAGGTATTTGAAGTGCGAACCTCTGCCGGCGAGGTGCAAAAGCTGGCTTCAGGGGATGTGAAGGAAGTTCTGGGCGAGCCGGTTATGTTCCGTACTCTGGGCAGTCAGCAGATGTTCGGTTATCAGGCTGGGGATTACCGGTTGGAGTTCGTTTTCAACCCTCCCGCAGACGGGCGGTCTGAGCCCGCAGTTGATCATATCAATGTTTTTTATCCGGCTGGAACCGTTAATATGATGGCGGATGATCCCGGCCGCCAGTGGTAGCGTCAGGAAACTGGGGATTCATAAGTTCCAAAATCCAGCAACTGCAGCCCAACTGCGAAATTCAAGACCCGCAATTAATTGCGGCAGCAGTAACTGGGTCTGAAGGGCGACGCCCAGGCCGGCTGGACTAAACACTGGGGCATGTATAAATCAACCATGCCCCTTACCTGTTTATCTACTTTCACATCGCAGCATTGGCTGCGTGGTTATAACTTCAACAGCTTCTGGTTTGTCTTTACTTATAACTCTCCAGGTTGTATTCCAGTTCCCGGATATTCTTGATCTTGCCGTAGGTATAATCACCTTCAGGAAGGTGCCAGGTGGCTGCTCCGGAAGTGGAGATCCTCATCCCGCTGATTTCACGATAATTGCCTACCGGGGTCGACCAGCGCACCTGCATGTTCTTTCCGTCCATGGTGGTATAGGAGCGGTCATCGGTGACGAAGTTGACCAGCTGCCCGATATCATTGAAGTAGAGCCAGGCCGAAACCCGGTTGGGGCCGTCGGTGAAGATAGCCTTAACAGTTAAATCATCTATGTTTTCCCATTCTATGCGGGGATCGGTCAGGCTGGCCGGGGCCACCAGGCACATATCGTTGAAGAGCGTCGCCGCTTCGGCCCGATCCATGAACTCTCCTCCAATATCAGATACCTTGATCAGCCCGGCCGCTTTGATCAGCATGTTGCCTTTGGTGTTGATATAAGAATCCAGACCGATAACCGGCAGGCCGGACATGTTCATCCTGACCAGAAACAGGCGGGTAGGCTGATCTAGGAAGTTGTATTGCTCAAAAATTACCGGGGTCCAGGGCTTCCGGGGGTCGGTCTTCATCTCCGCCTCCAGGACAATGCGGTAGTTTTGTACTTTGGGCTTACCGATTACTCCGGTATAAGCCAGATATTTCTGTACTATCTCCGGCAAATGCTGAATATCGGATTCTGTAAGTAAAGACAGATCAGCGCCTTGCACCCGGCCGAGTCCGTTTAAAACCTCTTTTTTGTAGGTGCGGCGGATCTCCTGCGATAAATAAAGCAGGGCAAGGGCCGCTACTACGATAAGCACGATTATAATCAGTTTTTTGTCCATCTTTAACATCTCCGTATCAAATTGAGCATATAGAAGGTGCCTAAAACCAGGCTAAACAAGACTACCAGGCAATAAACCCCCAGCATGGGGTAGTCCAGAGGCAGGCCGTAGATGGGGGCAACCGCTGTACCCAGAGCCACTGAAAAGATCAGGGTCAGGCATTTCAGCAAGGCCACCCCGGCCAGAATGTTGCCGAAGGGGATTTTGCGCAACAGCATATAAGCCGTAACTCCCAGTGCCGGCATCACTACGGCCAGATCCAAAACCAGTACCGCATAGGTATCCGGACGTACCTGCCGGGCAGCTCCGGGTATGAGAATCGACAGCCATAAGGGCACAAATACCGCTATAATCAGTATGAGAAAACCGGCGATGGTTTTTCGCATCCAATTGGGCAGCTGAGTCTGGCACACCGCAGCGGGCTTGAAGCTGCTCAGCCCCAGTATAAGACTGTATATAGCCAGGGCAAAGATCAGCAAGTATAGAGGATAGAGCTGATTAAAATTACCGCTAATCGTGAATAAGCCATAGGCATAAAAGAAATAGGCGCTTAAGCCCAGCATGATGATGAAGCTCTTATAGCGCTGCCTTTTCAGGAATTGAGACGACATCAAGGCCAGGATGACGGCTGCCGGGATCGAAATCACATCCTGAGAAAAGGCGCCGGGCAGTAAGCTCTCCGCCAAGGCCTCCCAATAGATTTGCGGATGAAGCAGGCCAGTCGATGCCGCCCCTAACGCCAGCAGCGACAGGATGAGCATAAGGATGGCAGTCAGCCGTCCTTTACCGGGGTCGACCATAACGTACCTCCTCTGTTTTGATAAACTCTAGCAAAATTCGCTGACTGCTCGTAAAATCCCTGCTGTTTATCAGTATGTGCAGTATATTTCTGTATATGCCGGGGCCTATGGCACCACGGTCTGAACGGTGATGTATTCTCAAATTAGACCTGATTCTGGAGAGGATAGCGGGACCTTGGTGGAGAACTATTATTTACAAGTATTGTTTAGTATGGATAATAGAACCATATATAGACCCGGGGGGGAAAACAGGTGATTGAAGGCGTAATAGCCGCAGCAGGGAAATCACAGCGCACCGGTGAGCTGAATAAACTGGAACTGGATTTGGGCGGCAAAGCCGTGCTGGCAAGAAGCCTGGAAAGCATGCTGGCCTTTTGCAGTACGGTTTATGTGGTGGTGGGCCATTATCGGGAGAGCCTGGAAAAATTACTGGGCCAATACAGCAATGTTGAGATGGTCTTCAATCCCAGTTATGAAAAGGGCATGTTTTCTTCAGTGAAGGCCGGCCTGGTGCATATAAAAGCCTCCCGGTTCTTCTTCATGCCCGGCGACTGCCCGTGCGTGACCCCACAGGTATTTAAACAAATGCTGCAGATCGATGCCCCTATCGTGGTGCCGAGCTACCAGAACCGGCCCGGGCATCCAGTCTTGATGCACAGCACTCTGATAGCTCCGATCCTGCAGGGGAAATTCCCCAGCCTCAACCAATTCATCACAGCACAGGGTTGTGTTTTTGCCGAGGTGGACTGTCCCGGCATACTCATGGACATCGATACAATGGAAGACTACCGGCAAATTCAGCGCCGGTTCCTGCACTGACCTGGATGGCACTTTTCCGCCGGCAGGATATTCATAGTTAACGCCATTTCCGGCTAAAAATCAGGCGCCCGCCTTATGACCAACCTATCAGTATCTTTCCGCCTTTTTCATCCTGGCCCTGCAGCTTTTCCCGGCCATCCCGAAGAACAATTATTTACCGCCTTGCAGCAATACTCCATGAATGAGGAAATATTAAGCGGCATAACTATTCTATAAAAGCTGACCATCCAGCCTGCTGCTGCCGGATCTGGGCATAAGCCGGCCAACTTCGGACCGGATCCGTTTTGGCAGCACTTATCGCCGCACATCGTGGTTGCAGAACCGGTTTATTTACTTTAAAGGAGCTGAGCGCTATTAAAAGGTTATCCTGGGTGATTCTGTTCTGGGGCTCTGTTTGGGGCCTGACCGAGGCTACACTGGGCTATGTGATACATCTTGCGGCCCTGCCTATTCCAGGCCTGCCCGGTTTGCTGATGTTCCCGGTAGCTTTCTTTTTCATGAAAAAGGCTTACGATGCCGGCGGGAAGATGTGGGCTGTTTTCTATGCCGCCGCAGTAGCGGCTGCGATTAAACTCACCGACCTGTTCCTGCCCGGACTTACGCCCATATTCGTTGTCAATCCGGCGGTGGCTATTATCCTGGAAGGCTTGGCGGTCGGGCTGATAATGCATTACCGCAGTGTGCCCGAAAAAAAGCTGAGCTATCTGGAGGTGCTGGCGATGCCTCTGTTATGGCGCGCGGTTTTCCTGTGCGATCAGTATATAATCTCACAGTTGGGACTGCCGGCGGGGCTGGTCACCAACGGCCCGGCCGTGGCCTTGAAATTCCTGCTGTGGGAGAGTTTGATCAACAGCCTGTTAATCTATGCTTTTCTTTCCAAGCCCTTTGCCATCAGAGTTAAATCTGTGGAGATCAAGCCGGCCTATGCCTGCCTGGCCTTGTTGATAGCACTGGGTGTGCAGAGACTGGTATAACACCGGGGCATCCGTATGGTATTTATCATTTGCGGACCCATTAATTCAGGAAAGAGCACCCGCATGGCAGCCTATTATCATGATTGCCACCGCCGCAAGGCTGACGGCCTGATCAGCCGCAAGCTTTACAAGGGATCCACATTTGTGGGCTATGAGCTGACCAGGCTTTCCAACGGAGAAAAACGCCTCTTGGCTTTATTGAATGATTATTATCGGGACCAATTTGAGGAGTGCTTTAGCTTTGGACCCTATGTGTTTTCCGGAGCCGCTTTTGAATTCGGAGAAAAGGTTCTCGAAGAAATGCTTGATGATGACAACCTCAAATATATCTTCCTGGATGAAATCGGACCTATAGAACTTGAAGGCCGTGGATTCTGGCGGGTTTTCCAGCGTTTATTGAATTCGGATAAACATCTTTTCATCGGGGTTCGCGATCAATGCCTGGCGCCGGTTTTAAGCGGTTTAAACCAGGCCTGCTGCATCGTCACTGACGCTGGGGAGGACGACTTTCACCACTCCGCCCCCCCGGTCTGAGTCATTTTCCAGCCTGATTTCACCCCCGTGCTCGTCAACGATTTTGCGGGCAATGGCCAGGCCCAGGCCTGAGCCTTCCGCCCGGGTGTAGAAGTATTCGAAAGCGTGGGTGAGGTCTTCGGCACTGAAACCGCTGCCATCGTCCTGTACCCTGACCAGGACCTGTTCTCCCGCTGAGGTTATATAGGAGCTTATGGCAACCGACTGCTGGGCGTGGCGAACCGCGTTGGAGAGCAGGTTAATGAACAGGCTCTGCAGGCGATCCCAATCCCCTACTACAATGGCATCTTCCGGTATATCCGCAGTGATCAGGACCTTGCGGTCCAGAGCGTAGCCTCCCACTGAATCCAGGGCGTTTTCCACTATGTAAGCGAGGCAATGGGGCAGGAAATAGTTGCGGTGCGGTTGTTCCAGAATAGTGATGTCGATCATATTTTCAACGATGTCCCGCAGCCGCAGGCTCTCTTTATGAATGATATCCATGGCATTTTCCAGAGCCGGGCCTTCAAAAATACCGTCTCTTATCCCCTCGGCATAGCCGTTGATGTTCATTAAAGGAGTCTTCATCTCATGAGAGGCATTTTGAAAAAAGTGGCGCATGCTCTCATCATAGCTTTTCAGCCGTTCTGCCATCTGATTAAAGGCAACCGCCAGATTGGACAGCTCGTCACTGGATCTGGTCTCCAGCTTTATGTCAAACTGCCGGTTACCCATGGCCTCAGCGTAAAGTTCCAGGTTTTTTAAAGGCCTTGCGATATAGCCGATCAGAAAATAGGCGATCACCAGGGCGCTGACCAAGGCGATGAATAGGTTGCCGAACACCAGGTAAAGCGTGTTCAGATACATGTTGCGCAGGCTCTGCAGGGCCACAAAAGTTATCACCGTGCCGTTGATTTCAGGATTGATCCCGATGGGGGTCTCGACTGACAGGTATTGTTCGGTACGGTAAATATTGGCACTGGTCTTATCAACGGTTTCCCGGTCGCGCAAAGGATGGGGCAGGTCCGATAACTGCTGTCCAACCTGAAAATCCTCGGGGTGGCTGCTGAAGGTGATCCTGTTGTCAGGGCCGACCAGCATGTAATTGCTTTCTACGGAACGGCCTAAAAGGAGTATGGTTGTAGGAAGATCGGCCTCATGGGAAAGCGCCCCGGATTGCCGGCTTTCAACGATAAAGGCGATCTCCCAGGCCTGTCTTTCCAAGCCTATCTGGGCCCGGTTTTCCAATACTCCGAAAAGGATCGGATAAAATGCCATAGTGGTCATGGTAAAAGTTATTAAAACCACCAATAGATAACTGATTACAATCCTACTCGAAATGCTTTTTAATCTGCCCATCTAATCTATACCCGTAACCCCAAATGGTTTTGATAGTAGTATCGGAACCGCTGGCCCTCAATTTCTTGCGCAGCCGTTTGACCGTATCATCTACCGCCCGTTCACTGCCCATATAGTCATAGCCCCACACCCGGTTCAGCAGTTCCTGACGGTTAAAGGTGCGCTGGGGATGCTGCATTAATAAGGCTATCAAATCGAACTCCCTGGTGGTAACCTTCAGGGTTTTACCGTTCACCAGTATCAGCCGGTCCACGGGGAACAGCTTCATATTACCGCACTCACTGCAGCCGGATGGCTGCTGGTGAGGCAGGGTGCGGCGCAAGACGGAACGCACCCGGGCCATCAGTTCGCGCGGGCTGAATGGCTTGGGGAGATAGTCGTCGCCGCCGATCTCCAGGCCGATAATGCGGTCCAGAGCCTGCCGGCGAGCCGAAATAAAGATAACCGGGGCTCTGCTGTGCTGGCGAATCTCCTTGCAGAACTCCAGACCGTCCTGGCCGGGCAGCATGATATCCAGGATGAACATGTCAGGATAGCCTGAATCCAATCGCTTGCGCAGCTCTTCTATGCTGTTGAAGGACTCCACCTGATAGCCTTCGTTTTGCAGGTATTTGCTGATGAGCAGGCGGATATTCTCTTCATCATCAACTATAAATATAGTTTGCATGGTACGCTCCCTAAAAAACCGACGGTTGATGTAGCAAGCCATTTATTAAAGCATATCCTATTAATGTGGCAAAAATATATTAAGCATGTCGATTTCTGCAGAAATGAGCAGCAGATGATTTATATAACCGCTGCCGGAATTTTGCCACATTTTAAGTTTAATATATAGTATATAATATATATATACATCGTTGGGACATGGCGAAACAAATGCCCTAGGGTTAGGGCTGAGGGAGGAATCAAGTCTATAGGCGCAAACAAATGAGCAAAAGCCTGCGCTGAATTTCCTGGAACAGGAGAACGGGGGAACCATCATTTGGGGTGAATCCGTCATCGGTAGGGGACCCTTTCCCCGAACCCGACAGCTAACCTCGTAAGCGCTGAAAGGGAACCCGAGGTTAATACTCTTCTTCTGACCAAAGGCCTTCCTTTGGTCGTTTTAAGTCTCGGCCCTTTTCTAATGTGACCATTCCTGCCAAAACCCTGAAGAAAGGAGTGCCAGCATGAGAGAAACAGGGGATATCAACAACCGTCATCAGTCCTTATTAAGAAGCCGCCAACTAAGTGACGATGCCCAGCCTTACCAGCAATTTCTAAGTCAATTACCAGATGAAAAAACCATACAAGCCGGGATTGCCAGGCGCAGATTACAGATCCAGGCTGTGATCGGAGGAACTGATCAGGATTGGTCTAATTGGAAATGGCAGCTCAAGCACCGTATCCGGGACAGCAGGATACTGGGACAAATTCTGGGCCTGACCCAACTGGAGATGAGGAGAATCGACCGGGTCAGCCAGGTCTACCGCTGGGCCATTTCTCCTTACTACCTCAGCCTGGTGGACGAAGATTATGAAAACAGCCCGATTTATCGCCAGGCCGTTCCCGATCTCCGCGAACTCCTGCCCGGGGGCAGCCTGGATCCCATGAATGAAGCCTTGACTTCACCAGCGCCATGCGTTACCCGCAGATACCCCGACCGGCTGATCATCAATGTCACCAACCAGTGTGCCATGTACTGCCGTCATTGCCAGAGAAG
>NZ_DIPG01000057.1:21797-28654 GCF_002426325.1 Syntrophomonas sp. UBA5494
CTCTTGCTGAGCGACCGCATGCTTGATATGCTGTTGAACAAACTCTATCATCTGCCTCATGTGGAAATCATCCGTATCGGAACCAGAACTCCGGTTACTCTGCCGCAGCGCATTACTCCGGAACTCTGTGATATTATCCGTAAGTATCCGCCTATTTATATTAATACTCAGTTCAATCACCCTCTGGAAATCACCCCGGAATCCAAACAGGCCTGCGACCGATTGGCCGAGGCCGGGGCTATTCTGGGCAACCAGGCCGTACTGTTGCGCGGCATCAATGACAGACCCTATATTATGCGCAGGCTAAACCATAAGTTGCTTAAGATCCGGGTTAGACCTTATTACATCTTCCATGCCAAAGACGTCAAGGGCACCAGGCATTTTCAGACCACCATCCAGGAGGGCATGGACATCATTGCCTCACTGCGCGGGCATACCTCCGGTATGGCGGTGCCTACCTATATAGTCAACGCCCCGGGCGGCCTGGGCAAAATCCCGCTTATGCCCAACCACATCATGCATATGGACGCTGACAAAGCGGTATTGATGACCTGGGAAGGCAATATCGTAGAGATCTCCAACAAAAAAGCCTGAAACAGCTGATTAATAAGCTGAAAACGGCCTGCGCAGCTTAGCGCAGGCCGTTTTCCTGACTCTAACTGCGGCATTATGAGGGTTTGGTATTGTGAGGCAGACCCTGCCGGTCATTTTGCCCGGGCCGTTACCGCGTCTGCCTTTTGGGGGTTTTAAAATCCAGGAGATAAGTCATAATAAAGGATAAATGGAAATGTCATTCCAGTCTATATTGATACAGGGGGTTAATGCCATGGAGAAAGTGATCATCAGACAGCTGATGCGGGAGACCGAGAGGCTGGCCGGTCAGGAAGTGGAGGTCAGCGGATGGGTGCGCAGCAACCGCAGTCAAAAGAACTTTGGCTTTATCGCCCTGCATGACGGCACCCATTTCAATACCGTTCAGGTGGTTTACGAAAAGGACGCTTCGGCCAATTTTGATGCCGTGGCCCGAATTCGGGCCGGCTGCGCGGTTACCGCCCGTGGAATCATGGTGTTGACTCCACAGGCCAAACAGCCTTTCGAAATAAAGGCCCATGAAGTGGTTCTGGAAGGCGATGCCCCCGAGGACTATCCCATACAGCCCAAACGCCACACCCGGGAGTTCCTGCGCGAGATGGCTCACCTGCGACCCCGTACCAACCTGTTTGCGGCGGTTTTCCGTATCCGCTCCCTGGCCGCATATGCCATTCACGAGTTTTTCCAGAAACGCGGTTTTGTCTACGTACACACCCCCATCATAACCGCCAGTGATGCTGAAGGCGCCGGAGAGATGTTCAGGGTAAGCACCCTGCCGGCTTCAAAACCGCCGCTCACTGAATCCGGGGAGGTGGATTTCAGTCAGGATTTCTTCGCCCGCAAAACCAGCCTCACCGTCAGCGGGCAGTTAGAAGCCGAGGCTTTCGCCCTGGCCTTTCACGATGTTTATACTTTCGGCCCCACCTTCCGGGCTGAGAACTCCAACACCGCCAGACATGCCGCTGAGTTCTGGATGATCGAGCCGGAGATGGCCTTCGCCGATCTGAGCGATGATATGCGCCTGGCTGAAGCCATGGTGAAATATGTCATCGGCTTCATACTGGAGAATGCTCCTGACGAGATGCAGTTCTGCTATCAATTCGTTGATAAGGAGCTGGAGGAGCGGCTTTTGGGACTATTAAACCAGCAGTTCGCCCGGGTAAGTTACACTGAAGCGGTAAATCTTTTGACCAAAGCGGGGCAGAAATTTGACTATCCGGTGGCCTGGGGACATGACCTGCAGACCGAGCACGAGCGCTATCTGACCGAAAAGGTGTTTAACAAACCGGTATTTGTAACCGGCTACCCCAAAGATATCAAGGCCTTCTATATGCGCCAAAATGATGACGGCAAGACCGTGGCGGCTATGGATCTTCTGGTCCCCGGGGTGGGGGAATTGATCGGCGGCAGCCAGAGGGAAGAGCGCGAAGACTTTTTGGCCCGGCGCATGGAAGCGCTTAACATGGATCCCCGGGAACTGTGGTGGTACCTGGATCTGCGCAAATACGGCGGGGTCAAACACGCCGGCTTCGGCCTGGGCTTCGAACGGCTCATCATGTACCTCACCGGGGTCGCCAATATCCGCGATGTCATTCCTTTCCCCCGCACCGTCCGCTCCTGCAAATTCTAAGCAAAATGTCACGGGGACGGGATTTTCCTAGGCTGCAAATAAGAACGGACCCATTGTCAACCCCGTCTCCGCGGTATAGTCTTTATTCAGCCGCGATACTGGTCCACATGTCCGGGGGCTGCCCGGGAAAATTCTTGTAGCGGATCTCTCCGTGCCGGGGCTTGATATTGGCCTGGCAGGATTCTGAGCGATAATTTTGCGCCCAGATGTGACAAATAGGAATCTTAAGTGCTTCTGCCCTGGCCACCACTTGGGCGGTTACCGAGGAATATTTCTGGCGGTTGCCATCCCAGACCACGATGATAACATTGCTATGCTCGGCGATAAACTGCCCCGCTTTGAGGTAGGCAAGACGCCGGGTCGGAGTTGGCGGCATCTCTATCACTTCTATAGCCCGGTTGTTGATCCAGTACTCATACTCGCTGCGCAGCTCGGCCCCGGCCGGATCATGGCGGTAATCTTCGCTAGCGCCGAAAGTTTCCAAATATCTCTGCATAGAAAAGGGGAGTACCGCGATGAGGCGGGCCGCTTCATCTTTTAGCAGCGCACCTGCTACCAGGCGGTCAGCCCCGGCTGCCAGGGGAGAAAATACGGTCAGATAATGGGCCGGGAATTGCCTTTCTATGAAAGCGATCACCCTGTCGATAGACCGGCTGAGAATGCCGATCTCCTCGGGATCCAGGTTAACATGCCCGGTAATGCCTATGCGCAGCAGCTCACGGCGGCCAAGTTTGGTGAGATCGTTGAACTCCTTCATATTGACATGCATTTCCACAATATGATCAGGGGGCAGGCTGGATAACTCGTACTTGCGCTTGTCCGCCAGGCTGCTCATCTTGAGCAGATTCTCCAGGGAGCGCGCTCCGTGCCAGTAACGGCTAACCAGTAAAAAGGCATCCAGCACACTTGGCTCGATTTCAAACTGCCCGTTTATCTTGAGATGAGCGGCGTTGGTCTCCAGGTACTGGCGAAGGATAAAGGCCCGGCGGATGACATAGAGGCGGTCTTCTACCGAATTGGGATTGCCGTTGATGCCTTTGATATTGATGAAAGCCCTTAAACGGCTGATGAAATCCGGTTTTTTGGCGGCTCTATCCTCAGCGTTGTCTCCGGAGCGAAATTCTTCAAAGGAATGGCGGGTTGCCCCGGCAAAGACAAAAATGCCGCCCCCCAGGGGATGTGATAAGCCTTCATAAGTGAATTCACCGTCCTGCATGGGAGCCAGAAAATAGCGCAGCCATCCCAGGGGAAGGCCTTCGCAGGGAGTGTCAAATTCATCCCAGAAGACCAGGGGCATTTTCCCCTTGAGATTTAAATCGCGCACCTGATGGAAGGCGTTCTGCAGCTCGGCGGGGGAGTCGAATTGCGACAGGTTGAAGGTTAGCTGCGCCTTTTCATCAATACCCAGCCCGCGGGCGATTTCTTTAATGACAAAGGATTTGCCCGAACCGGGCGGGCCAAACACCGCTACGCAAAGCGGGGTTTCCGGGTTCTTGAGCTGGCAGTATTCGCGCATGGCATTATTCACCCCGCGCACCCCTTCTATTTCCTGCCGGTCGGCACTGCTCCAGCCCCCGATGATTTCCACAGGAACACCTTGCAGGGCCTGTTGGGGGCCGTAAACCACCACGTTTTTGGCACAATCGTGCACGGAGCCGATGCATTCGGTATCCTTTGAACAGCCCGGGTTGTAATTTATTAACAGGTCATCTTCCAGTATCGTCCAGCGTCCCGGTTTTAATAAAGCGGAGCGGGCTTCATCCACAAACACCCCCAGGTCTGATATCGCGGACCAATGCGGCTGCCCCATGCTGCCAAAGCGGTCGCGGCTCAGCTCCCGGAAAGCGGAAGCGATGGTTTGATAGGGAAATTGCAGATGCTTATGCTGCTCCCGCTCTACCACTTCATAACCTTCGATTTGCAGCAGACGGGCCAGTTCAATTCCCAACCGGGAGGCCTTTATCCAGTCTGTCGCCGCCGTATTTGCGGCCCAGCTAGCGGCCAGGGCTCCTAGGATGCAGGTATTATCGCCAATGATTTGTCCGGGATACAGTGCGGCAAAGTGACCTTCTTGTCCATTGCGGTCAAAGATCAGGGTATGGTAATCCCGTCCCACCACGACCGCCCCGCTCAAACCGATGGGGACTATTACCTGCTGGTATTTGATGGTGCTCCGGTCGGCATCCAGAAAAGGTCCGTGAGGGCTTAGAACCGCACCGACCACTTCCTCCAGGACTTTTTCCCAGGAAAGGGAAATGCTGACCTTAACCGCACAGGCGCGCAGGTCGCTTAATGAGCTGAGAATGATGGTGCGGTCCTCCAAGCCTAGTTCCGCGATGCGATTCAGCAGGGGATTGGCCTGACCATCATAATATTGACCCAGCTTGATAATCAACTGTGCCGGAAGCAGGCCGCTGTTTTGGCTCTCCAGGCTCAGTGCTTCAGGCCAGCCTTCTTCACAATGACGAAACCCCAGGCCGCTGTCTTGAATCAACAGCAGGTCCGGGTTGCCCTGAAGCCGGGCAGTCTGATAATCCCATTTAGCCGGCTCAAATTCATGCCATTTCCAAAGGCGATAAGCGCTGCGATGGCCGGATGAATTGAAAAATTCTTTCCACAAGGTCCAGGAGGTGGTGACCTGCCGGTCTTTGGGACGGTTGAGCAGGTTCTCAGCCAAGGGGGCGCCTTCCACAGCCGCGATTTGCTCCGGGATCATGGCCTTCAGAACCTGTCGTACCAGGGCAAAACCCCCCGGCTGCGAACTGAGCCGCACCCGGTCATCTTCTTTGTGGCGCTGCCAGTAATAAACCCCGCCGCGCACGGTAATATCTTCATTATGTATGCGGAACCAGTCTACTGTAGGATCTCCGCAAACCTGAATCAAAGGTTTCATCATTCACCCTCCCCGTTTCTACAAAGCTTGAATAAGTAGGGCCTATTTAGAATAGAACCCCAGAAAACCCTGAGTTTTTATCGGAACGGGACTCTTCAACAGTCAAAACCTCAACAAAAAGGTCTTTCCACCACGATGCCGGGATGGAAAGACCACACTTTACCAAGGTGGACAAAGCCCTAGTTCGAAATCATATTTCATTATACCATAATGTGGCGGCATGGAGAAGAAAGCCGGGATTTAAGGTATGTGACAGCACTAGTTCTCTTCGTCGTTGTAAATGATAGTGCCTACATGTTCGCCTTTCAAAGCCCGGGTTATATTGCCGGGTTTCAGGCCATTGACAATATGTATTTCTTTGACGCTGCGCGAGCGGGTCAGCATATCCAAAACCGTCCACTCCACCACCAGGTCATCCAGTTTCATGGCCTGTAATTCCCGGGCGCCGATACGGGGGATAAATTTCGCCTCAGGGTATAATTTGGGGTTATCCTCATAGAGGCCGTCAACATCTTTGATATAGATGCACTGTCGGGCGCCGATCACCTCGGAAAGCAGGTAAGCCCCTACATCGGTGCGGTTGGGGGGCAGACTGCCTTGGGCAGGGAGGTGCTCCCAGTATCCGTAAGGGGGCATGCCGTGAATGACGGGGATGCATCCCTGCGAGAAATAAGCCGCCAGTTTGGGTATATCGTCGTGCCCGACCTTTATTCCTCCATGAGGCATCAAGAGGGTGGAGAGCATCAGGGCGTTTTGCTCGGAGACGCTCTGCCCCAGTTTGGCTATAACCCCGGTGGGCATGCCCAATTCCATGGCGATGGAATAGACATGGCGGGAGCGGGTGCCGCCGCCGGTGGATATAATCATCTTGTGTTCAGGCGCGTTGGCCACAATTTCCTGCAGGATGGGCAACACCGCTTTGGCGCCCATGTCAGTGATGCTTTGCCCGCCGATTTTTATTACACTCACCTGCGGCAGGGCCCGGAATTGCTCCTTCTGCTCCAGACCCTGCAAAAAGCTCTTGCTGACCAGGGACTCACCCATTAATTTGCTTTTGACGTGCAGTCTCTTACTGTCTCTTTCCCGTATCAGTGCCACAGCCTAATCCGCCTTTCCCCAGTTTTATTACTAATCTTCATCGATGTCTGCTTCTTCATCCTTGCCGGATTCCAGATAGATTATCTCAGCACCCAATGCTGCGGCCATCTGCTCGAGTTCCATGCGCCGGATGTGCTTGGCATGCAGCCTCAAATCCATTCCAGCTACACCAACCACAACAAAACGGGGCTTCTTCTCGCCCTCTTGGACCTTGCGGCGTTCGCGCACAAAAATTTTCCCTTTTGACATAAAACCCCATCCTTTCTTTCAAGTTTGTCCTAGGTTAAGTATAAGCGAATGTTGGGTTATTTAACCACATTTTCACAGTAAGTCAGAACCCATTACCTTCCATAAATAAGATTGGGATTATACATGTTTGCCACTATGGCGTATAAACGGAAAATTTGGAAAAATAGCAGGAAAAAGTCTTCCTTTGCCGAAAGTTAGTATAACATTGAATATTTTCTCCGATCCTGACCACCTGCAGCTGATGGTGAGTATGGAGGGCAGGACGATGGGTGCAGATGGAAACGACTGCGCCTCCCGCATTTGGAAAGGAGAGTAACTGGGTCTGACTTAAGAGCCGAATCTGCTTTATTTGCGGGTTCGGCTTTATGTTTCGGCTGAAACTGCATACATACCTAT
>NZ_DIPG01000057.1:28867-31621 GCF_002426325.1 Syntrophomonas sp. UBA5494
ATCCCCGGGGTCGAAACTGCTCATGGCGGGTTTGACCTTTTTGTATATGCGTATGGAGGACAGCTATAGCCTTAGAAATGTAATATTAGGGAGGGACTATTAATGTTGTCGAAAAAAAGGTTTTTACCCCTGGCTATTCTATTAATATTCATATTAAGCATTGTAGGCTGTGCTCAGCAACAGCCGCAGCAGCAAGCGCCCCCAGCTGCTGAACAGACCAAGGATGTCATTTTGGCCACTACTACCAGTACACAGGACAGCGGCCTGTTGGATGTCTTGGTTCCGGAGTTTGAAAAGAAGACCGGATATGTGGTTAAAACTGTTGCGGTCGGGACCGGAGCAGCAATAACTATGGGCCAGAAGGGCGAAGCCGATGTGCTGCTGACGCATGCACCTTCTCAGGAGAAACCGATAGTGGATAACGGCGAAGCCATCAATTACCAGCTGGTTATGCATAACGATTTTATCATCGTCGGACCGGAGAGCGATCCCGCGCAGATAAAGGGAACTGCGACCGCTGCCGAGGCTTTCAAGAAAATCAATGAAAAAGGCGCCCTGTTTATCTCTCGCGGTGATAATTCCGGAACCCACACTATGGAGAAGAATCTATGGAAAGCTGCCGGAATAACCCCCACCGTGAGTGACAAATATCAGGAAACCGGCCAGGGCATGGGACAGACCCTTACCGTAGCCCAGCAGAAGGAAGGCTATACTCTGACCGACCGCGCCACCTACCTGGCTCAGAAGAAGAACCTCAGTCTGGCGATACTGGTGGAAGGCGAAAAAGCTCTGTTGAATATCTATCATGTCATGCAGGTCAACCCCGAGAAGTTCCCCAAAGTCAATGCGGCTGGCGCCAAGGCTTTTGTCGAGTTCATGATAGCGCCTGACACCCAGAAGATTATCTCGGAATTCAAGGTGGCAGAATACGGGCAGCCTCTGTTCTATGCTGATGCCGGCAAGAATGAGGCGGATCTCGGTAAATAAACCATTAATTCATAGCTTGGGGTGATCATGTGGAACTGATCTGGCAAGGTCTGGTCAAGGCATTTCAGATGCTGTTCGCCTTGGATCCGGAAGTATTGGAGGTTACCTGGCTTACCCTCAAGGTATCGGGAACAGCCACCCTGGTAAGCGTTTTAATCGGTGTTCCCCTGGGAGCCATTTTAGCCCTGGGTCGGTTCCCTGGTCGCAATTTTCTTGTCAGTCTGGCTAATTTCGGCATGGGCCTGCCGCCAGTAGTGGTAGGATTATGGGTCAGTATATTTTTATGGCGGTCAGGCCCTTTTGGGGATTTGAATATCATTTATACCCCTCTGGCGATCATCATCGCCCAGGCGGTGATTGCCTCTCCGATAGTGGTCAGTTTTACCCTGGCGGCGATTCAGCAAATCAATCCCCGGTTGCGGATGCAATTACTGGCACTAGGCGCCAACCGCCTGCAGATGTTATGGAGCCTGGTCAAGGAAGCCAAGTTGGGACTGCTGGCTGCTGTCATGGCTGGTTTTGGAGGAGTGGTGTCCGAGGTTGGCGCTTCCATGATGGTGGGCGGCAATATTAAAGGCCAGACCAGGGTGTTGACAACGGCTACGGTTATGGAGGTCAACAAAGGCAACTTCGATGTGGCCATCGCCTTAAGCATTATTCTGCTTCTGCTGGCCTACGGCGTTACCGCGCTCTTGACTATCTTGCAGCAATGGAGAAGCAACAATGGATAAGGTCATCGAAATCAAAGCTATGACCCTGGTATTAGGCCGGCGAACCATCCTGAATATCCCTTATTTTTCCCTGGAAGACGGGCAGTCCATCAGCCTGATGGGACCCAATGGCGCCGGGAAAAGCAGTCTGATGCTGATTATGGCGGCGTTGTTGGAACCGACTACGGGCACAATCACCTGGTTCGGCAAAAAGGGCAAAGATCAAACCCTTTTGGATTTGCGGCGCAGAATGGCAATGGTTTTCCAAAAGCCCATGATGCTCGATTTGAGTGTGATGGAGAATGTGGAATTAGGTCTCAAATTCCGCCATATGAGTCGCAAACAGCGGGAGAGACAGGTGAAACCCTGGCTGGAAAGGCTGGGCATAGCTCATCTGGCCAGACAACGGGCCAGGTCGCTTTCCGGGGGAGAGGCCCAGCGGGTGGCTATCGCGCAGGCTTTGGTCTTGCAGCCGGAGATCATATTGCTGGATGAACCCTTCAGCAATTTGGACAAAGAAACCCGCAATGAATTCAAGCAGGACATCGGCAGACTCTTAAAAGAGCAGAAGATAACCACTGTCATGGTGACCCATCATATCAGGGAGGCCATGGATCTGACTGACATCATCTATTACATGGAAGACGGGGAGATCGTGAGCCGGCAAGCAGTAGCCGACTGTACGGTCAATGATAAATTCAGAATGTGAGAGGAGTATGAAAGTGTGAAGAGGCACAGGCATATAGCTTTGTTGCTGGTGGTTTTGCTGGCGGTCGGGTGTTTTGCCCTGCCGGGATGCAGCCAGCAGCAGCCCGCTCCGGCCAAAGAAGTCAAACAGGTGTTTTTATCCAGTACTATCGGCCCGATCGATGCCGGCATCATAGGCGCTCTTGAGGATGCTTATGAACAACAAACCGGAGTAAGGGTTCGTCATGTTGGAGCCGGAACCAGTGCGGCGCTCAAGATTGCAGAGGGTGGCAGCGTGGATTTAGTAGTGGTTCATGCCAAAGCCCTGGAAGAAAAATTCGTTGCTGACGGTTATGGCACCGAGAGAGTC
>NZ_DIPG01000057.1:31716-32252 GCF_002426325.1 Syntrophomonas sp. UBA5494
GGTTATGGCACCGAGAGAGTCGATTTCATGTACAATGATTTCGTCATCGTTGGTCCGGCCGAGGATCCTGCCGGAATTAAGGGCGAAAAATCAGCCACTGCGGCTCTCAAAAAAATTGCCGACAGCAAATCGCTGTTTATCAGTCGGGGCGACAAATCCGGCACCAATGTAAAGGAAATCGAGGTTTGGGATGCGGCCGCCATCAAGCCTAGCGGAGAATGGTATCGCATCTATGAAAAAGGGGCCAGCGGCAATGTCCCCACCCTGCTCTACACCGATGAACAAAAGGCCTATACCCTTATGGACCGGGCTACTTATATCACCACTAAGGATAAGATCAAGTTGCAGGTATTAGTTGAAAATGATGAGTTGCTGCTCAACTACATCACCCTGATACCGGTCAATCCGGCCAAATTCCCCAACATCAACGCGGAAGGGGCCCAAGACTTTATCGCCTGGCTAGTTTCAGCCGAAGGTCAGAAGATCGTCAAGGAGTTCGGCAAAGACAAGTATGGCGAACCCTTGTTTTTCCCCAA
>NZ_DIPG01000128.1:0-9464 GCF_002426325.1 Syntrophomonas sp. UBA5494
CGCACATCCATACCATTGATTTTGACAGTAGCCGATTTGATGCCTTTCATCCCGCGCAGCTCCTCAAAATCGACCTTCTCCAGAGTGGTTTCGGTCAGCCATTCATAAGCCGTCCTCAAGGTGGCTTCGATTACCCCGCCGGTGGCTCCGAATATTACCGAAGCACCGGTGGACTCACCCAGCGGATTGTCAAATACTTCGTCTTCCAGCACTTTGAAGTCTATAGCGGCTTCTTTGGCCATTTTGGCTAATTCCCGGGTGGTTATGACATGATCAACATTTCTGCTCCCTTTGTTGCTGAGTTCAGGCCGGGCTGCTTCGTACTTTTTGGCCAGACAGGGCATCACCGATACCACTATAAGTCTTTGCGGGTCTATTCCGAATTTCTCACAATAGTAGCTTTTAGCGATGGCGCCGAACATCTCGTGGGGAGATTTGCAACTGGAGGGGATAGCCATCAAATCAGGAAACTGGTGTTCAAAGAACTTGACCCAGGCCGGACAGCAACTGGTCAATATAGGCAGAGTGCCATTGTGCTGCAGGCGGTGTACAAACTCTGAGGCTTCTTCAATTATGGTAAGATCCGCCGCAAAATCCGTATCGAATACTCTGTCAAAACCCAATTTCCTGAGCAGGGCTACCATTTTGCCGGTCACCGCCTGCCCGGGTTCCATCCCGAACTCTTCGCCCAGGGCTACCCTAACTGCGGGGGCGGTTTGAACAACTACAAATTTATCGGGATTATTGATGGCATCCCAAACCTCACTGACCACACTCATTTCCGAGAGGGCCGCTGTGGGGCATACCGCCACGCATTGACCGCAGAATGTACAGGCGGTTTCCCTCATAGGCAATCCAAAGGTAGGCTTGATAATGGTCTCAAAACCTCTGCCCACAGCTGAGAGTACGCCGCAGGTTTGGAAATCGTTGCACATGATTTCGCATCTCCGGCAGAGTACGCATTTATCAGGATTTCTCTGAATGGAATTGCTGGAGCAATCTTTTTCATAGCAGGACATAGCCCCCTGGTATTTGAGCTCATTTCTTAAGCCCAGCTTAGCCGCCAGCTGCTGCAGATCACAGTTCTGGTTCTTTTCGCAGACCAAACAGTCCTGGGGATGATCGGACAGCAGGAGTTCCACCGAGGTTCTCCTGGCCCTGATCGCTCTGGGGGTGCTGGTTTTTACCCGCATTCCCTCGGTTATTGTAGTGATACAGGCCGGGGCCAGATTTTTTCTGCCTTCGATTTCCACCATGCATACCCGGCATGAAGCCTCTTTGAAGGTTACTTGGGGATTGTGCAGATCGAGGTGACATAGTGTTGGAATATCTACATCAACCAGACGGGCGGCCTGCAATATGGTCAAATCTGCTGGAGCTGACAACTCTACACCATTAATTTCGATTTTTACTTCATTCATAATTATCTCCTCCCCTAGCGCTTCTCTATGGCGCCGAATTTACATACCGCCATACAAGAACCGCATTTGATGCACTTATCCTGTATGATACGATGCGGCTTTTTGACTGCGCCTTCGATGCATTGTGCCGGGCATTTTTTCACACAAATCGTACAGCCGCTGCACTTTTCGGGGTCGATGCAGTATGCTAAAAGAGCCGAACAGCGCCCGGCCTGGCACTTTTTGTCTTGAACATGCCCTACGTACTCCTGGTGGAAGTATTTCAAGGTGCTGAGTATGGGGTTGGGGGAACTCTGTCCCAAGCCGCATAGAGAAGTATCCTTAATGGTTTCGCCAAGCTCTTTGAGCTTGGCAAGATCTTTCAGGCTTCCCTTGCCGCCGGTTATTTTATCCAGCATCTCATAGAGTCGCTTATTGCCTATTCGACAGGGCGTGCATTTCCCGCAGGACTCTTCTACGATAAATTCCAGGTAAAACTTGGCTACATCGACCATGCAGTCATTTTCATCCATGATAATCATGCCGCCCGAACCCATCATAGAGCCAATAGCAGCCAGGCTGTCATAATCTATCGGGGTATCCAAATATACTGCGGGAATACATCCCCCGGACGGTCCCCCGGTCTGAGCCGCCTTAAATGCCTTATCATCGATAATGCCGCCACCCATTTCATATACTATCTCACGCACGGTTATACCCATAGGGACTTCGTACAGACCGACTCTTTTTATTTTTCCAGCCAGGGCGAATACTTTGGTGCCCTTGCTTTGTTCTGTGCCAATTGAGCTAAACCAGTCCGGTCCTTTAAGGATAATGGCGGTGATATTGGCCAGGGTTTCAACATTATTCACCGAAGAAGGCCGCCCCCAAAGGCCGCTTTCCGCCGGAAACGGAGGCTTGTTGCTGGGCTCGCCCCGGTCTCCTTCAATGGAATGAATCAGCGAAGTTTCTTCCCCGCAAACGAAGGCCCCGGCTCCATATTTGATGTCTATATCAAAGTCAAACCCGGTGCCCATAATGTTTTTGCCCAACAACCCGGCCTGTTGGGCCTGCTCAATAGCGATCAAGAGCCTGGCAACCGCCAGAGGGTATTCTGCTCTTATGTAGACATAGCCTTGACTGGCTCCAACCGCATGACCCGCAATAGCCATGGCCTCCAGAACACTATGGGGGTCGCCTTCCAGAATGCTTCTGTCCATAAACGCACCGGGGTCGCCCTCATCCGCGTTACAGATGATATACTTCTGATCGTCCCGGGCTAAGGCTGTGGTTTTCCACTTTAAACCTGTGGGGAAACCGCCGCCGCCTCTGCCTCTGAGGCCTGACCCAATAACTTCTTGAATAATCCCCTCTGCTGTTTTTGTGGTGAGACATTGTCCCAAAGCCCGATAGCCTTGTACCGCTATATAGTCTTCAAGGGATTCCGGATCAATTGTGCCGCAGTTCCTCAAAGCAATACGCACCTGCCGGTCGTCAATTCCCGGTTTAGGAATCCTCTTGTGTTCCAGCAGCCGGTTTCCTGCCAGATGAATTCTCACTATTTCCCTGGCGCTATCCTGATCTACATAGCCGTATACTACCGCAGGCTGATGGGGCCGCACCACTTCGAAGGTAGGCTCCGCATAGCAGCTGCCCATACAACCGACCCTAATCAGTTCAACATCTGTAATTTCAAGCTTTTGTATCTCATCCTGCATGGCTGCCATGGAATCCTTGGCCCCGGCAGCTATGCCACAAGTCCCGAATCCGACATATACCCGGGTAGCGCCGCTGGGTTTGGAAAGCTCTGCATGAAGCGATTTGAGTTCATCAAAGCTATTTATTCTCCTCATTGCCAAACCTCCCCCTTACTCGTATTTCTCCAGTAAATGGTCAACCTGATCAGGGGTTACCCAACCAAATACTTTGCCGTCAATACTTACTACCGGGGCTAATCCGCAGGCTCCCACGCATCTCAAGGGGTCGATGCTGAATTTGCCGTCTCCGGTGGTCTGACCCGCTTTTACCCTGAGCTTCTCCTCGAGCATCTTAAGAATGCTTTCCGAACCTCTCACAAAACAGGCTGTGCCCATACAGATTTGAATAATATGCTCCCCTTTGGGCCTTTCTGTGAAATAGGAATAGAAGGTCACAACTCCATTTACCTTGGAGCTGGGGATGTTAAGCTTTTTGCCCACATAACTCTGAACTTCTTGCGGCAAATATCCAAAGATGGACTGGGCCTGGTGCAAAACGGAAATTAGTGCGCCTTTGGTATCTTCCAAAGATGAGATGTAACGATCAAGTTGGCTGAATTTTTCTTCTTTCAAAACATTTTTGCAGTCACTGCACATCAGTATCATCCTCCTAAGTAATAAAACAATATATGTACTTTATTTCACAATCTTAAGCCATGTTCTAGTTTAATAGGGTGATAATGCAAACGCAAAGGGCGAAACCGGCTATTTAGGCAAGTCTGTTAAAGCTAGCCAGCCGCAACGACATATTTCGACATATTATGGCCTTGTGAAAAATTTATCTTCCGCTTGCGTGGTTTTTGCTTAAAAGCCGCATACTTATTCCCGAAGTAATCTATCTGCCACAGCGGTGCTCTTCTTGCTCTTTGGACTCCACCAATTCGTGCCAAACCAGCGAAGTATCTCAAATCAAGTGTCAGAAGCAAAGCTATGCCAAATAATAAATAAACCGGCTTCCAGTATATCTGGAATGCCGGTTTATTAACAATACTCGCGCGGACCGCTCGCAGCAACGAGACCGAGCCGTCTCTTCTGTTTTTGGGGTAATTCCGAGAGCTGGTTTTTGCCTTAAGTCCTATGATCAGATTATCATGGGATTAGTTGGTGAACCACTGCGTAACGTAGATAGACCTGTCCTTCTGGTAGAAGCCCAGACCTACTTTGGAGAAGCTCTTGCTGAGTATATTGGCGCGATGGCCGGATGAATTCATAAAGGCATTGTGGGCCCCTTTAACACTAGTGTTTATGGCAATGTTTTCACCGGCGGCCGAGTAGCTGATCCCCAGGCTTTGCATCATATTGAAAGGGCTGCCATAGGTAGGCGAGGTATGGCTGAAGTAATTATTTACTGCCATATCCTTGGATTTTAGGTAAGCCCCATCGCACAGTTTTTTGGTAAGAGTCAATGGTGACAGGCCATTGGCTTTGCGATCAGCATTTATGTATCCCAGCATTTCGTTTTGCATGGCGGAAAAATTGCTGTCGTCTGAAGACGTTGAAGGAGTATAAGGCTTAACGAGATTTCCGGATACACAACCTACCGTGTCTTTACTGTTCTTGACCACATAAAATCTGCCGATCTTGCCGATAACATCTAAAACAGTCCCTTTTTTGTAAGTGGTTATAATCCTGTGGTTGGTACTGGCCCCGGTCCTGAAATTCACCGTACTGGCAGTGACCTGAACTTGTTTGACAGTGGTGCTTGTAAAGACGCCTGCAACTTCGTCTACCGGGGCGGTGTTATCGGGAATCTGCAGGGGGATGCATATAAACAATAACATCAAGACTACTGAGAAGAGTTTTTTCATGATTGCTACCTCCTTTTCCACATTATTAACCAATGTTCTTACCGTTTACTAGTGTAAAATATAACCATTGACAAATTTTGCAGTCTTAACCTTAAATCCCAATAACAGTATTTAGCCGCCAGGCAGCCCTGCTCAACCTTTGTTGAATAAGGTCCTGCATACCTTATTCTTCGGGTGTTACCGGTGCTCCAAAATTGATATCTGAATGGGATGAAAAATTATAGGATTTATAGAATTAGTATTCAGCATTCTGATCCTCCCCCTTCATTAAAATCTTAAGCTTTTATTAAGATAATTGCGGCTAAATGGTCATTAGCTTGAGGGTATAATGATGATGGACATATTCTTATTGGGAGGGAAGCTGATTTTATGCCGGCTAATATCCTGATAGTCGATGATGAGCAAGCTATCGCGGATCTGGTGGAAGTCTACCTAAAGAACGAAAATTATACGGTTTTTAAATACTATACCGGGCAGGATGCCCTTAATTGCATTCGCACAGAGAAATTGGACCTAGCGATCTTAGATGTGATGCTTCCCGATATCGACGGATTCACCATTTGCCGGCAAATCCGCGAACAATACAACTACCCGGTCATTATGCTGACCGCCAAGGAAGAAGAAATTGACAAAATTACCGGGCTGACCCTGGGGGCTGATGATTATATCACCAAGCCTTTTCGGCCTTTGGAATTAGTTGCCCGCGTCAAGGCGCAGCTGCGCAGGTTTACCAGGTACAATACTGCGGGGCCCGACCGTGAAGAGCGGCTGATCACGTTTTCGGGCCTGGTGCTGGACAAGGATACCCATGAATGCAGGTTAAACGAGAGGCAACTTTCCCTTACTCCCACAGAGTTCTCGATTCTATGGGTTTTATGTTCCAACCGCGGCCGGGTGGTCAGTTCCGAAGAGTTGTTCCAACAGGTTTGGGGTGAAAAATATTTTACCAGCAGCAACAACACCGTTATGGTTCATATCCGGCATTTACGGGAAAAAATGAATGATTCGGCGGAACGGCCCAAATATATCAAAACCGTATGGGGAGTTGGCTACAAGATTGAGAAATGATTTCTCCAGACTGAACAGAAAAATATTGCTGCAGGTACTCATGATTGCATCAGCGGCTATACTGCTAGGAATATTAATTCAGCATATCCTCATTGATGGATTTCTTCAGGATATCTTTGCCAGCGGGTTTGTAGCCTTCTGCCAAAATGTTCTGTCATTATCCCAGCGGGAGAGCATCAATTTATATCAACAACTGTTCCGCAACAACAAAACCCTGTGGCTGGCTGGCGGTTTATTCCTCCTGTTACTATTTCTCTTTTATTGGGCTTTGGCGCGAATGACAAAATATTTCAATGAAATAAGTGCGGGCTTGGATAAGCTGGTTGAGGGGGCCGCGGAGGACATTGTTCTATCCCCGGAAATGGACTTTATGGAGTCCAAGCTAAATAAAGCCAGAAGCATATTGGAACAGCGGGAATGGGCCGCCAAGGAAGCCGAGCAGCGCAAGAACGACTTGCTGGTTTATCTGGCCCATGATATTAAAACGCCGTTGACTTCGATCATCGGTTACTTGAGCCTTTTAGACGAAGCCCCGGATATGCCGGTGGCGCAGAAGGCCAAATACACCGCTATTACCCTGGAAAAGGCCTACCGTTTGGAAGTTTTAATCGATGAATTTTTTGAGATTACCCGATTTAATTTGCAGGATATGGTCTTGAATAGACAGAGGATCAATTTACCGTTCATGCTCCAGCAGATGGCTGATGAATTCTATCCCCTGGCGGCTCCGTTGGGAAAGCAGATTTTGATTAATGCCGCGGAGGGCCTTACCCTGTGGGGAGATGCCGATAAATTGGCCCGGGTGTTTAACAATGTCTTAAAGAACGCCATGGCTTATAGCTATGAGAACACCCCCATTACTATTGCTGCCGTTGAGGACAACACCAACATAGTTATCACCTTCGCAAACCGGGGCGACCCCATTCCACCCGGAAAGTTAGACACCATCTTCGAGAAGTTTTATCGATTGGATTCCTCCCGCCCCTCCCATACCGGAGGCGCTGGATTGGGCCTGGCCATAGCCAGGCAAATACTGACCGCTCATGGAGGCGCTATAACAGTGGAAAGCAATATGGAATGCACCACCTTCACGGTTACTTTGCCGGCTATGTATGCAGAAATAAGAGAATCTTAAGGACTTTATAAGCCTGAATTTAAACACCGCTCCTTATTATTTGCTTGAATAAAATCAGTACAGGATAAGGAGCGGTTATATATGACATACCCAGCAATCAAAAAAAGTCCAAAGGTTACATTGCTTCTCCTTTTGTTATTTATCATAGCCTTTGCCATAATCAGCAAATTCGCTGTAACCTCTGCAGACTTCCCCTTATTAGAGGATGATTCCCCCGACCATTCATTACGACCCTTTAATACAGCAAATCCTTCAGCAACGATTTCCCCTGACAAATTGTATAGTCCTTATGCTATTCTGATATGTTTGAGCGATCACACGATATTATTGCAGAAAAATAGTGAAGCCAGGATTTATCCTGCATCTCTGACCAAAATGATGACCGCTCTGGTCGCCATTGAACAACTGCCTGATTTGCAGGAAGAGATCACAATCCCTGATTATGTATTTCAGAAACTAAACAAAACAGACGCTACAATGGCCGGTTTTCAACCAAATGAAAAGGTCAGAGCCATCGATTTGCTGTATGGCGTTTTGCTGCCCAGCGGCGCGGAATGCTGTATTGCTCTGGCCAATCATATTGGTGGTTCGGAGCCTGGCTTTGTAGCCCTGATGAATGAAAAATCGGCCAAGCTGGGTATGAATAGGACCCATTTTGATAATACCACCGGTCTTCATGACCAAAACAACTATACTACCGTTAAGGACTTGGGCATTCTGCTCAGCTATACGCTGCAGAACGATACTTTCAGAAAAATTTTTTGTTCACCCCGCTATACAACCCACTCTACCAACATACATCCCGAGGGAATTACATTTAGAAGCACCCTGTTCGAAAAAATAAATGGCTGCAGCTTAAGTAGCGGAGAGCTTTTAGGCGGGAAAACCGGATATACCGGCGAAGCCGGTCTGTGTCTGGCCAGTTTAGCCAAAAAAGACGGCAAAGAATACATCCTGGTCACCGCCGGCGCCAAAGGCAGCCACCAGACTGAGCAGTATAACATCAGCGATGCTTTCGCGGTGTATAACAGTCTAAGCGAATAAGTTATCCTGAACCGCTCCGATCGAAACCAATCTGTGGGGCGTGATCAACGTTACAAAAGCCGCGTTGCCCACTCTGCGCAAACAGAGAAGCGGTCATATCGTTCAGTTTTCCTCTGTCGGCGGACGCGCTGGCTCTCCGGGGTTAGCGCCTTATCAGACGGCTAAATTCGCGGTGGAAGGATTCTCCGAGGTCCTGTCAAAGGAAGTGGGCCCCCTTGGTATCAAGGTTACCCTGATCGAGCCAGGCGGATTCCGCACCGATTGGGGCGGTTCGTCTATGCAGGTCGTGGAGCCCATGGATGATTACAAAGAAACCGTGGGAGGCTTGGCGAAGTACATTCGGCAGCATACGGGCAAAGAAAGAGGCAACCCAGACAAGGCTGCTGCGGCGATCATCAAAATCGTCAATGAGAAAAATCCGCCTCTGCGTCTTTTGCTTGGCCCCGATGCCGTATCCATTGCCAACACGGCTGATCAGGCAAAGCTCGCGGAAACAAAACGCTGGGAGGCATTGAGCAAATCCACAGATTTTTATGATATTCTCGGCGAAGAAGATTTCAGTAAGCTGGTTTAACGACTTGGGCGAAGGTTCCTAGCATGATTCACGTTCAGCCTATAAGGCAAAAGACATACAAGAATGGCTTGGGTATTCAAAATATCTCCGTTACGATGAATTCCTATGTTCATTTGTTTAAGGAGAAAAAAAAGGTATATGTCACGTAACCATCTTGCTTAATGGTTCTTAAACCTTTAACTTGGTCATCGTAGGTGCGCCTTGACCTTGTCAGGGAAGAAAAAAGACAAGAAGGGCGAGGAACAAAAGAAATGCACTGGCGAAGGGGTATGCCAAAAGCATGGCGATCTTAGGAAGTAAAAGTGAGTCATAAAGATAGCTGACAAAGACATATTTCTTGCTCTTGTTGAGAGGGAATGTTAAGGATGAGAGGGAAATTTTTTACAAAGCGGGAAACCTAAAAAGCGTTCTTTAAATAAAGGGCAGTAAAAACGGCAGTACAAATTTTGAGCATAAAACAAAAACCGGCCTCCTTCGTTTAAGGAATGCCGGTGTATTGCCTAATGGCGGAGAGGGCGGGATTCGAACCCGCGAGACAGGTATTAGCCGTCTACTCGATTTCCAATCGAGCGCCTTCAGCCGAACTCAGCCACCTCTCCACGCTTTTATTGTTTTTTCCCTGAATGGGACTATAGTATTTTAACTCAAAAGTCCGACAACCGCAAGCCTCCAAATAAT
>NZ_DIPG01000128.1:9637-13699 GCF_002426325.1 Syntrophomonas sp. UBA5494
GCTTGGTTTAAAAAAACCTCACCTGATCCAGCAGCGCATCTGCGCCATCTCATTTGAGCAGAGGACAATGACAACGGAAACAGCTGTCATCGGCTATATCGTTTAAACTGGCACAAGCGTTGCAGAAAATAATGCTGTCACCGGATTTATCGTATTTTTCCAGGGAATTTAACCCTTTATGGTGCCGTACTCTGTCGCCGATCTGATAGTAATTATAGACGGTATCATCATCTTCAACCCTCACTTCATGAAATTGGCCCCGGTCGGTCTTGATGACGACTGTATATAAAGTATAGTTGACCCAATACCGATCATTCCCGGAACCTTTCTGGCGTCTTTTTTTCTCAATCTTTTTGTCGACTACGACTCCATCCCAGGTTTTGCTCCGGCTTCTGCCAATGGTCTGGAAAAGCGCGATCAGTAGGAACATCCCGCCGATGCCCAGGCCGATGTATAATGCTTCGGGGTTATCCATTTCCGGGCTGCTTTCACCGTATATGTAGAAACCCACGATGGCGATAAGGGCTAAAACAGCGGCAAAGGAAAATGACCATACTTTGGAGTTGCGCATATATCTGGCAAAGGCGGGATCATTGATACGATCTGAATAACCGATCAAGATCCGGGTCTCTTGTTGCCGGGTCTCTTCCGCATAAGCCGGTAAGGCACTGCCGCATTCGGTACAGAATTTTATGTTTTTGGCTGAGTCCGCTCCGCAATGGGGGCAACGCATGCAATCCCTCCTTTCGTTATCCCCTCACGCCCGGGGCTGTCGTCGTAGTATCATCGCGCTCCAATCAACAGAGTTTTTGATGCCTAGCGGCCGCCATAACTGGAGCCGCCCCCGCCGCCGCCACCACCGGAAGAGAATCCGCCCCCGCCGCCGGAGCCGGATGAGGTCTTGCTAACCGCCTTCTGCGCTGATTGCAGGGCCCGTTCGAAAGAGCTCTCGATGCCGTCGAAGGAATGATGCAGGGCGCTCATGCTCCCATAAGCGCCGTAACTCATCCATCCGTAGCCAAACTGATGGTCGCCTTCCTGCATATTGGGGAACACCAGCTCCAGCTGCTTGATGACTTCTTTGGCTACTCCCAGAGTCACGGCATAAACCAGGTAGTGTTCCCAGATGATCAGGCTGGGGATCTCATGGCGTTCCATTTCGGAAAAATGCTGCAAGAATTTCTTAAAGGCCTGCCAGCGAACATAATCCTCCTGCCCGGTAAGGGTGCGCCGCTTAAACAGCCGGGGTATGAAAAGAAACAAGGCT
Source organism: Syntrophomonas sp. UBA5494 (assembly GCF_002426325.1). NCBI lineage: Bacteria > Bacillati > Bacillota > Clostridia > Eubacteriales > Syntrophomonadaceae > Syntrophomonas > Syntrophomonas sp. UBA5494. Next base: position 10,905 of record NZ_DIPG01000128.1, read on the forward strand.
CCGGCTATTATCAGCGCAGCGCCTATTACTCCTGCTTTGGCAACCAGCGAACTGCCCAGAATGAGCAGGCCCAGCCCCAGTAATACTGTAAAGAGAGGCATGTTGCCGCTGTTATCAAAGAAGTCCAGGTTTTCTCCCTGATCGATCAATTCCGTTTGCCACTCCTGCCAGAACGCATGAAAGGCTTGCCCGTATTTTTGAGCATAATTCTCTATTTCACTCAGATAGATGTATCCTCTGCCTCCGCCAATGTCATTCTGCAGGAAGCTGAGCAGCTGCTGTTCATGAGGCCTTAGTTCTGCCTCTTCGGGTTTTCTCAGCATGGCCGGCTCGGGTGCGGGCATAAAGCTGATCAGATAGGTCGTCACTTCTTTGGTGCCCAAAAATTTGCGGACTTCCCGGGTGTCCTCCTCCAGATACAGAAATTTGCGCCGGGCCAGATCCAATATGGTGGCGGTCAGGTCCTGGGCCTTGATTTTCCTGAAATTCCACAATACGCTCAGTTCTGCCGGACTGTAACTTCCCGGCAGGTCGCGATAATAGTCACCCTGGAATTGGGTCTGATACTTGCGTCCATATTTTTGCCGCAGCCAAAAAATCATGCCCAGGGCCACGGCAATAATGCCTGCCCCGCCGGCATACTCTGCCCGGGCCGCCATTCGTTCCTGATTGGCCTGCTTAGCCCAGCCTTCTTCCTGGGCCAGTATTCCCGGCAGAGCCGTCTGCCGGGTGCGCAGTTGGGCGGAGGCTGCCGGGAACAAGGCCGTGGGCATAACCACCCGGCCTTCTACAAAAGTGCGGGCGGGCAGATTCTTAGTCTGCCAGGTGACCAGATTGGCTCCGGCAAAATCCACCTCCCCCTGCAGTGGCCCGTGCCCCCAGATTCTGATATCTTCGCCCTGTTTATAATTCTCAGCGCCTGCGGGCAGTATCAGGTTGACTTTTACCTGGGCAATTTTTTCCTGATTGCTGTTGCCGATGAATTTGCGGTATAGTTCGGCGACATCATCGTGAATCTTGACCGCATTCATCACCCGATAGGAAACATCGAAGGTGCGGGTTTCGTCCTTGGCGGATACGCTCCAATCGATGACCATGTTGTTGTTTTCGATCTTGGTGAGATAGGTTCCGGGAGGCCCGTAATCCTTGCCCGGATTGAAGGTATAGGGCTGCCCCTTTTCGCTCACCGATACTTCCTGGATAGGACTGCTGCCCCGGGGAATGGCGATGTTAAAGCCGTTCCATTGCCCGGAAAAATCGATGGTCAAGTGCTCCGTCACCTGCATGCTGGCATCTGGCAGCAATTCCGCATCGATGATGACTTTTTCCATGTCCAGTGAACGGGCTTGCGCCGTATCGGCCAGGAAGGTCAGCGGCAGAAGGATGGCCAGCAGCATCGCCAACGGAATAATCCTGATAGGCCACTGAATTTGTCTGTCAATATGCATCATGTCCGGCACCCCTTAAAACTGCACCTGAACCGCCTGCCGGGCGGCAGGTTCGCCCTGCAGGGTGAAATAATCTACCATCTGAAAACCCAGCATTCCCGCTACCAGGTTGTTGGGAAACAGTTCGATTTTGGTGTTGAATTTCTGCACGGTATCATTGTAGAACTGGCGCGAAAAGGCGATCTTGCTTTCAGTGTCACTGAGCTCCGCCTGCAGTTGCAAAAAGTTGGTGTTGGCTTTCAGCTCCGGGTAGGCTTCCGCCACCGCAAACAGCGACTTCAATGCGCCGCTGAGCATATTCTCGGCTTGGGCCTGATCGCGCACATTGCTTGCTGCTATCGCCATGTTCCTGGCCTGGGTGACATTCTCCAGAGTAGCTTTTTCATGCTGGGCATAACCTTTGACCGCGTTGACCAGATTGGGTATTAAATCATAGCGCCGTTTCAGCTGTACATCCACCTGGGACCAGGCGTTCTGCACCCTTTGCCGCAATTGCACCAACCCGTTATAAGTGGCAACCAGAAATACCCCTATAAAAAGCACCAAAACCCCGATCGTAATAAGTCCACCTAGCATTGTTGTTTCCTCACTTTCCTGATTGTTGAATATAATCCGTTTACAACTTATCTATGTTTATACGGGCAGCCCTTACAGCTTACGGGCAGTCTCAGCGCAGGATGGAAATGCTGCTGTTGCGGAAGAAAACCGCGCCTCGTCACATGAACATAGAGAAGCCTTCCACTTCCCGTGCCTCCTGGACTATATGCACTCCGGAGACTGCCAAGGCTTCAGTAACCCGGTCGAAATTATTGATGATCACACTGCCGTGCTGGTCTGTAAACCAAATATACAATGGTTTGCCCATTCTGCCTTTGATTTCCAACCCTCCGTATGAAGCGGTGGCGGCCAGCAAAGCGCTGCCAGCCGGCTGTGGGGAGCTTCGTCCCCCCAGCAGGGACAACAGGGCAAAGCCCAGAAATAGTTTGCGGAACCAGCCCGGATTACGCAAAGTCACCACTTCGGCTGCGCTTATTTCATTGAAGGAATATGCCCGTACGCCCTTAAAGGACACCAGGTACAAGGCCTCAGGGGTCAGCTCAATGCGGAAAGAGCTGCTCCAGGCGTTGTAATAGAAGAGCATTGCGGCAATAGCCGCCAAAAGCCACATGGCCGCAGTAATCGGCCACCATCCGGTTACAGCCTGCAGCGCACCCCCGTTGATTAAAAACGGCAGTCCGTAAAATGGCGTCAGCAGGATGACTGCTGCCAGATCCGCGGCCAAGCCGCTGCCGGCGGAATAAGCGATATCCTGGGGCTGGTTTTTGCGGCGGGGGAGAAATAGATAAA
>NZ_DIPG01000128.1:13825-19742 GCF_002426325.1 Syntrophomonas sp. UBA5494
TCCCGCCGCCATAACCGCCATACCACTGGTGCGATAAGGATGAAAAAGCCACCCCGGGGCCACCCGGTAAGGAGATGACATAGGGCCTACCGTGCTGCTGTAATCACGGTAGCGCAGCTCCAGATAAGCGGTTTGTCCTGCCGCGCTGATGCTGATGTAGCCAGTCTGGCCGTCTTCAGGGAGCAGTCCCCAGTCGACCCAGGGGATCTCATCAGGCTTAAAATACACTGCCACCAGGCCGCCGGGCCGCCAAAAATCGTCTTTGTCGGCCTCACTGACCCGATTTCCGTATACCGATTTCTCATATTGACCGCTGCCGGCCAGCTGCACCTGAGTAAAGAAATCCCGCCATTGGCCGGCATTCAAGGCAACTATGCGCCCGCCGGTTTTTTCCTGAATATATTCGTTTAAAGGTAGTTGGCTGAGCCGTTTGCGTTCCGATGAAACCATCCCGCTGGAGGACTTCAGTTCGTCAGTCTGCTCCTGCGCCCAATCCACCGCAGTTACACTGACCATGGCCGGAGCCACATAGAAAAACATGGCCAGACCAATCAATATGCCCAGCAGCAACGCCATACGTCTCCATAATTCGTTTATCCCTGAAGCAATCGCCACATTAAGCCCCTCTTTTTCACTGATTGACCCGGTTCAATAACTCTGGGTGCGGTCGTCATTAATGTCCTTATAGTTGGGGGACCATTTTATTACTGTATCGGCTGCCTGAGTCAAATCTATATGCGTAATTGCTGTCAGTTTGTAATACTCGGTGGAGCCGCCCGGACCCGTGACCAGAACAATGCCCCGGCCCGGCGCATAATAACTGATCGACTGATACTGTACTGCCTGATTGTCTTCTTTTACCAGGAGACAGTCCTTAAAAACAGCAAATCCAAGGTTAAGGTCCACGCCCATATCGATCACCGTCCAGACAACCTTGCCGAACTCATCCTGATAATCCCAGGTCCGCCCCACGCTCAGATCATTTTTCAGCACCGGGTAAATTTGATACGGGGCTTCATCCAATATATAATAGGTGCCGTCTGCTCTTTCAACATAGTGGAACCCATATCCGAATGCTTCCCCCTGCTCCACCCCGGTTTCCACTTCACTGACCCGCACCGCCTCGGCAGGAACCACCAGAGCGCTGGTGCGTTCCACAATCCCCGCGGTTCCGTCCGGATAATTGACAAATGCGGTGCATTTCAATCCAGGGTTGGACAGATAAGTGGCTGCCCGGGTCAGATCAGCTTGGGCCGTTGCCGGCTCTGCTACTGTCGGTGCTGGCGCAGTCGGCTGGGTTTCATCCGGCCTCGCCCCTTTTTGCTGAGCGGCCGTCGGCGGGGCGGCTTTCCCCGGATCTTCACCCCGGGAGGCCAGCCAGAAAATAAGTCCGCCTCCCAGCGCAAGCACCAGCACGGCCAGTATGATGATCAAGCCGCCTTTGCTGCCTGAACTGCCGCGGCCCAGAGCGTTGGTATTGCCCATTCCCGTATGCTGCAGCGGATCAGGGCGTATCGTGTCTGCAGAAGGCCGGGGCGGTGGAACAGGCGCTGTCCCGACCTGATTGGCGGGCTGGGCAGGGCGGGGTGGCGGAGCGGCCAATTGTACCGGTTCAATGGGCGCCGCAGCCTGCTGCGAATGACTCGCGGCTGCATCATCATGGGACGGAGCTTCCAAAGTACTGATGTCAAATCCACATTCACCGCAAAACCGGTCTTCCGGTGCTATTTTTGCTCCGCAATCCGGGCAGAAATTCAGGTCGCTCACCATAACTCACTCCTTTTTAAACAGCCGTTCCGCAACTGGTGCAGAATTTTTTGCCGGCGCTGAGCTCAGCGCCGCACTGGCCGCAGAATTTCATTTTAGATCCGGCATTTACAGTTGTTGGTGCCGAGTCAGGCCCAACCATTTTGGCCGCAGCTTGCCGGTTGACAGCTTTCAGCAAGGATTCCATCCATTGGCCCAGGGTTTGTTTAAGTTCCCCGGCGTTAAGGGCTTGGTGGCGAAAACACGTATTACCTTGCGCCTCGTTTTCAAAAGAGCAAAGATGATTAGTAAAAGCGGTTGTCGCCATGAATACCCGGGAGAGGCTGCGTTCTTCCCCGCCAATCAAAGCGGTAGCCTGAAAGCCTGCAGCTCCCATCCAACCGGTTATAAATTCGGTTCCCATAATGCGGGAACGTTCTCCCAAAGTTAATACATTCTCGTTATTGCTTAGAAAACCCAGCTCCTCAATCTGCTTGATATGTTCCGGTTTCAATGCAATCGTACTATTTTTAAGCCCGGGAGTAAGTTCAAACACTGTGGGCAAGAGCCACCGTTTATCCTGGCTGGCTAAGGCCCGTTTCAAAAGTTCCACATAATCGGAAGTAGCCAGGGATAAATTCAAATTGCCGCTGTAATCCAGCATACTTTCCATGTAGGAACGGCGATAGATATCAATACAGTGCAGGGCACAGATAAGTACTTCTGTTTCCATAACTTCAGGGAATACTGCCTGATAACTGCCAATACCTGTTGAAGCATATATTTGTAACCACCATTCCAGATAAGCATCAAAATCGTCAAAGAGCAAAATCAGTAAATCACCTTCTGAATTTACAAACTGTGCTGCCATCGTTTTATAATCGTCAGATAGCAGGAGATAATACTTTTCATCAGCAGTACCTCCCCCGCCGCGGTTAAATTCAATTTTTAGACCCGGTTCCAGTACGCATCTGGCCATTTGATTGAGTTTGGGACTCTGGGCCAGGGCTTTAAAAGATTCGGATGGGCTGCTGACTGCAGCCTGTTCCGCGTTATATTGAAATGGTGATAATTTGTTCCCGTTCAGACCGGAGCGTCTGAAGAGATGGTCGATATCCGGCGGTGCCAGCTTGAAAACCTCGATGCTACCGGGCTTTTCCATATTCATTTTCAATCCCTCCTTATTAGACTTCCAACAATGACTCAATAACTATCTCCGCTCCAAACTTCTCCGCGTTCGATGCGCTGCAATTCTCGATTACCCTTAAGTCCGATATAGGGGCAATCTTCGGCGGATGAAACTAAAGTAAGTGATTCATCCCCGGGTTTTATCCAGTGCAGCTTGCCTGCCTCGATCCATTTACCCAGTTCAAAATCATAATCATTTATATTTAAGTCAAATTCACCCCAGCGGACCATATTCTCCTGATCTGAAAAAGTATATAGACGGGTGCCCCAGGTGTTGACCCTGACCATATCAGCCGGTGCATCTTCGGCAAAGTAGAATATAGCATAACCCTGATGATCGCCGATCGGAAATGAAGAAATAACTGCCTGTATTTCTTCCTGGTTCAATAACCGCGGCAGAACCCCTGGGACTCCGGCGCCAGGTTTGCATAAAAACGGGGCTGCATCAATACTGCCTTGGAGCGTCACCGCTCCATCCAGAGCAAAATAGGTGGGAGGAAGGTCTTCCGTCCGCCTTACCGGAGCATCATAATTCCACCACAAACCATCCAAACCAAGCAGATCTATGCAATAATCAACTGCTTCACCGCTGAAAGGGCAACGGGACAGGGGCACTACCGGCAGCCACTGGTCATATTCATCCCTCATTTTTGCCAGTTGTACCTGCAGCTTTTCCATTGCAGCTTCCACCGCCACGGCCTCTCCATTTCCATCCTGAAACAGGGTCAGGTCATATTCCCGCCATTTTTCCAGTTTGATAAAGTATTGCTGTAGAAATTCCTTTCTTTCCCGTGCATTCATGGTGTTCATTCTCTGACTCCCCCTTCCCACCAGTTAGTAGTCCAACCGCCCTTTTCTCCTCGCAGCGGATCATAAGTGTTTAAAGCCTCGCCGCCTTCTCCATGACCGCTCAATATCTTTCTATCAATGGATTCTGCTATTTCACGCGGTGATTGGGCTCCGGGAATCGAACCGTCGGGAACTTTATCTGATAGTCCTGAATAATCCCAGCCCACATGTTCGGGATGCTGAGTAGCCCCCAGAGATTGGAATTCCCGGTTGATCTGCTCATTCATCCGGGGCGAGACCGGTTTCCCGCTGACCGCATCAACAATGGCAAATGTATCATGGTCTCCGCAATAGGGCTTCATAGTTTGCTTATTGTAGATGATTCCGGTTTTCTGATCCCAAACGATTTTGCCCTCTTTTTCCAGGTGTTTTAATTTCGCTATCTGGTCGGTATATTCGGTCATTCTCTGGCTATGGCGCTTTTGCAGGCTGTTCCAATGCGCGTCTGGCATATTGGCTGGTTTCGATGCCGGCAGCGGATCAGGTTTCCTGCAGCCTACTGTGCCGATATTCTCCTTGGGATATCCCAGCTCAACATCCAGCTGGTTTATGGTTTTGGCCTTCAGCATCTCCGGTTTGGGATGAGCTCGGCCGCTTTGCAGCCAAGCGCTTGACTCAGGATTGGTAGGTCTCATATGGGCTTTCACCCCATATTTATCACAGACCGCCTGGATAGATTTCTGGTCACGAGCCGGCATCCCTCTTAAATCAGGGGGAAGGCCCGCTTCTTTAAAACTGCTGTTGTCGATTTTTAAACCAGGTGTTTCAGCTGATACCGTCTTCAGTGACGGCTTGCCTGTAGGTTTAGCCACTTGAGCCGTTCGGGCGGCAGCCTCACTGCTTTTTGCTGCAGCTTTCCCTCCCGCTGCAGCTCCTTGTTTTCCTGCTGCCTGCTTCATAAATTTCTCTCCGGCCTGGTCACCGCCGATCTCCACCAGGCGTTTATTGATCTTATCCAAAGCTGATTCAGCTGATTCTTTACTGATAAAGCCAAGCTTACGGCTCAGTTGCTGGTTCAGTGCACTGCCCTTAAGCACTGCCTTTTCAATAAAATCCGCCGCTTTATTAGTAAAAGCGGGAAATCTCTCCAGCATTTCTTTATTTAGAGCACTGCCGCCTTTGCCTATCGCCCAACCGGCTTGCTCACCCAAAACTACCAGCCCGATGGCTTTGCTAACTGCTCTAAAATCTGATTCTCCCTTATCTACCGAGTCCTTGATCCGGGACAATGCTTCGGCTACTGTTAAGCCGCCGTCTATGACCTTACCGGCAAATCCGCCGGTAGCAGTTGTTATCATAATCCGGGCTGCCATTCCCTTCCACGATATGCTGCCATCCGCCTTTTCTCCGGTCACTACCTCCTTGGCGGTGGCCAGATTGGCTTCCAAAGCATAACCAAGGGTATCTACCCAGCCTTCCTCTTTACGTAATCCCGAGTCCCCGGTGGTTTTTCCTTCGATACGGTTGCCGATGATTTTCTTCAGCTGCTCCATTCTCCCCTGGTCCACTTCTTTGCCGGCCAGCATATCATTTTTTAACTCCTGGATAGCCCGGTCGATATCCCCCGGACCGCCTGGTTCGCCTATGTTGTGATTATCAACTGCCTTCTGCATTTGCTCCAGGTTCTTCCAGGTAGCCAGGTTATCATCAATCGCTTTGCTATTGCCATCCTGACGATTCGCCATCTTTTCCAGATCTATTGCCGCCCGGCGTTTATCCTCCGCCACATCATTCTGCCATGCTTCGAATCGGTCTGGATTAAATTCATTGCCCGACTCGGTATTGACCCATTTGCCTTCGACCGCATTATATTCGATTTCATAGCTTTGCCCGTCACCCTGGCCCACCAGTATCTGCCTTTCTCCATGTCTGGGTCCGGTGTAGCCGGGTTCGTACTCATAGGTTGAAGTGACCCCCGTTTCCGGATCCGTATAATCGAAAGTATTGCCCGGCTGTGTTTCCGGGATTTGATCCCCGGGGAACCTTTCCTCGGGTTCAGTTCCCGGCCAGTCACTCTTGGGGATATCTTCTTCCGGGATTGGGCTGCTGCTGGGCTGACCCTCGGGCGCTATTTCTCTTCCTTCTCCCACTTCATGATTTTTCAAGGTATTCATGGGATCTTCCGGGCCAATGA
>NZ_DIPG01000051.1:0-5075 GCF_002426325.1 Syntrophomonas sp. UBA5494
ACAACTGTTTGTACTTTAGGGGGAAATGTTTCTACAAAGTCTTCTTTAGTAAGTCCGAAGGGCCTAATTTGTTCTCCGAACAGGGTTTCGGCATCGGCTCTCATTATGGGTACGCCCCCAAAACCATAATCCGCCTGTTCAAAATTAAATACCACACCTTCGATATAGTCGAAAACTGCAAATAGTACGATGGCATCCTGCATTTGCCTGGTAAAGTCGACCGTATAGTCCGGTTCTGCTGCGGTGAGCTTTAATTGATAACTTATTTGCAAAATCCCGTTATCCTCCCCATAATTTACGGCTTTGACGGTAAGTATGTCTTTTGACTGCAAAAGCCCGGCCAGCTTGGCGAAACTCTCCGCATCATAAGCCATATTGCGATAGGTATAAATCAATTCATAATCATAGCGCAAATCCGGGGTCGCTATTCTGCCGGAGGGTCCCTCCTGATCCCTTTTTTGAGCAGTAAACCAGACAGATGATGCCAGCAAAACAACGATTATAAATAAAGCCCATACCGCTTTGAATCCTGTCTTTTGCACTTTTCACCCCTGCTTTCCAGAAAATTCATTTAAAAACCCCCAAAAGAGTAAAATATCTTTCCATAAAGACCGGTCTCAAAGGCTGACGGCATCAATCAAAGTGTCATTTTGAATGTCTGAAAGTTATCAAACCCCCGTCCTTTGTCACCCGTTGACACCAAGACAGTGATCCCGCTTATTCGGTCCGGATGGCATCCAGGGCGCTGAGCTTCATGGCCCGGTTGGCAGGCGAGTAGCCCGCAATCAACCCCACCAGGGTGGAAAAGGCCACTGCCGAAAGCACCAGGCCCATGGGAATAACTGATATTTTGGTCGCGCCGGCCATCCCTTGGCTCATAAACCGGGCTGCTGCCATGTTTAATCCCAATGAAATCAGGCTGCTGCAGCATACCCCGATGATTCCTCCGGAAATCCCGATGATGCCGGCTTCCAGAAGAAACATCTTTTTGATGTCGCGAAGATTGGCCCCCAGAACCTTAATCACGCCGATTTCCCTGGTTCTTTCATAGATGCTCATGATCATGGTGTTGGTGATGCCGATGGCTGCCACCAGAAGACTGACCGCTCCAATTCCTCCCAGGATGGCCTGAATGACCCGGAACTGCTTGTTCACGCTTTCAAGCATCTCGGTCAGGCTATGGGGCTGATACCCCATTTGGCCAATTTGTTCCTGAATCGACTGGACCTGCTGTATATCCGCCACTTTGACCTTGATGACGTTGTATTTGTCTTCAGAGTTCTGGGAGCTTCTGGGCAGATGTCGGGCTTTGCGTTCCTCTTCCTGAATTTTTTCCAGGGTGGTGATGTTCATATAAGCGCTGTAGGTTTCTTCACCATGATTTTCTTTAAGAATACCGACTCCTTTTATCTTGACGGGGCTGGGGGGGATATAGTCATCGTCCCCTTCAGCTTCGCTCCTGCGTCTCTCTCCATACCCCATGTCGGTAGTGATCTGCAATTTGTCGCTGAGGAGATTTACGGGGGGCTTGGGCTCCGGTCCTTCTTTAGACCCGGTGCCGCCTACGACGTAAGTGGAGGAATAGAAACCTTCGCGGGGGTCATTTTGCAGCCTGGGATTACGAAAATTAAAAGCCACTTGCTTGCCAAAAACCATCGCTTCTTTGTCCCCGGCCATCAACAGACGGCCTTGTTCCACCTCAAAGTCAAAGGCTTCCATGAGAGCGGGATCCAACCCGATGACATTCACGTCGCCTACCATTTTCCCCTCAATCACACGTAAATAGGCATTTTTTACCGGCATAACCGCCTCTACCCCAGAGATTTTCCGGAAACTGGCCACTGCGGCATCATCCAGCCGCACTTCCGGGCTCCTTTTGGAAGTCTGCTCCATACCATAACCTCCGCCCCGGCGTACTTCGATAACGTTGAGGCTGCCCATTTGCTGCAGGCTTTCCTGAAAGCTGGCGTCCATGGCAAAGCCCAGGGAGAGCATAAGAATGATGGAGCTGGTCCCGATGACCACCCCCAGCATGGTAAGAAAGGTGCGCAGCTTTCTCCGCCTCAGGTTTCCGAAACTCATCTTCACCAAATCCAGACTATTCATCAAAGTTCACATCCTCAATCCGTTTCCTGCGCCTGCGGCGCACAATGATAAAGGCCAGCCCGCCGATGACAATCGCCGCAGCTCCTGCCAGCAACGGGGTTTTAAATCCTCCCTGGGCTTTAACCATATTCTCCGGCGGCTCCATCACGAAAGGCTCCGGCGACGACATGGCTTCGACTTGAAAGTCCTTTTTGATCTCGTAGAGCTGCCCCATGTCATCGTTGTAGGAGAATATGATCGATCCGCTGCAGACCCCTTCCTGATGCGGAGTTAAGGTCACTTCGAAATAATCGCTTTTGCCGGGTTCCAGGTTGCCGATGTATTCGGCCCCGTCTTGTATGTCGAAATCTCCTTCGGTGCGGATCATTAAATTCCTGACCGCAGCTTTGCCGGCATTAAAATAGGTCGCCGACAATCCGAAAGGAGATCCGGCAAAAATTTCATCCGGTTTTTCCAGCATCGGGACCACCAGTTCACTCTCCTGAATCACCGTCACCCCTATCAGTTCTTTGTCGGTGTATTTATTGCCTTTCTGATCTTCATATTCAAGGTCGGCGGTGATGTTGTAGGTTTTGCTGGCAGCGTCCAGCTTGGACTTCCATCTGACGGCCTGAGACATATTGCCGCCGGCGGGAATTGTTTCCGTAACAAAGGAACTGCCGCTGTTAACCGGAGAAAATATGTTTTCATCAGAGGTAAAACTGACTTTGATATTGTAGACATCCTTGCTGGAACTGGTGTTGAGAAAAGCAAGCTGCAGGTCAAAAACCTCGCCCGGCCGCACAAAATCATTCCCGTAGGAGTAATTTTCTATGATCAGCCGCGGGCTCGATTTAATATTTTTCCCTTCCCCGCTGCTGCCTTCTATGGCCAAATAAACTTTGCTTTCGGCGCTAAACTCCTGATTGGATTCGTTTTTGTATTTAATGGTCACATCCAGGGCATAAGAGCCGCTTTCGATGCCGGGATCGGCGTACACCTTAAAGGGCAAGGCTTTAAACTCTCCTCCCTTCATCTCAGTGACATAAAGCGTGTCCAGGGCCTGGTCCAGCCGTAAACCGGTGGAGGTGAAACCGGCCAGTTTCACCTGGATATCTTTGGCGATGAACTCGCCTTCATTCTTTATTTGCAGCTTGATCTCCGTGCTTTCGCCGCTGTCCAGGGTTTCATTATTCAACAGCAGATCCATGACGCGCAGCGCCGGCGCTTTATTATTGATGATCTTTATAAAAATGGTGCCGGTGGCGCTGCCCTCCCTGCCGCCGTCAGTAGTATAATCCACCTTAACGGAAATGGGATAAACCCCGGACGCGGTTCCCGGAGCCACTTTTAAGCCTGGGAACCTGGCGTACTCAATGTCCCGCGAGCCGATGGATACCATGGCTGTCTGCAGGGACATGCCAGCGATTTGAAATGGGAATGCATCCGGCTTATCAACCAGCAGAGACACGTTGACATTACGGGCGGTGCCTTGATGGAGATTTTCAACCGGCACGGACAAAGTGTCTTCTTCTCCCGCCATAAAGGTCGGTATGGATGCGCTGCGGCCGATTATCAGCTTCGGATCCTGGATAATCTCCATCTCCTCCGCCTGAAGAACGGCATTCCGCCCGCTCCATGGGAAGGGGAAATTTCCCGGTATTGTCAGTGTAAAAATGACCATTAAAGCGACAGATAAATAGAGTATCCGATTTTTCATGACATTCTCTCCTCAAGTTGCATGATTTGCTCCTGAGCAATATTTCCGTCCAGAAAATGGATGATACGGTGGGCAAAAGCGGCAATATCGCGATCGTGGGTAATGAGGACCAGGGTTTGTTGATGTTCTTTGGCCAGGCCCAGCATCAGCTGCATGATCTCCATACTTACGCGGGAATCCAGATTTCCGGTGGGTTCATCAGCGAGGATGATGGGCGGTTTGCCGACAAAAGCGCGGGCAATGCCCACCCGCTGCTGCTGGCCGCCGCTCATTTCAGTGGGCTTGTGTTTGACGAATTGCTTTAGCCCGACCAGGTCCAACATCTCGGCCGCCGCAAAATCTCGCTGCCGCTTGGGCACACCTTTGAATACCAGCGGCAGGCTTACATTGTCCAAGGCCGACAGAGACGGCAATAAATTGTAAGATTGAAAGACGAAGCCGATATACTTTTGCCTGAATAGAGCCAGTTGTTGCTCGGTCAACTTCTCTATTGATATTCCGTGAACCTGGATGGTGCCGCGGGTGGGTTTTTCCAGACCGGCCATCAGGTGCAGCAGAGTGGATTTGCCTGACCCGGAGGTCCCCAAAATGCAGCAGATTTCACCAGCCGGTATGTACAGATCGACCTGATCCAGGGCCACTACTTTCTGGGTTCCCACCCGGTATACCTTTCTCAGGCCATGGATTTCAAAGGCATTGATGGTTTGCCGCCCCCTCTCCCTATTCTCCTTATTATAATGATAATGGTTTTGGATATATTTTCTTGCATTGCAAATACAAATTTCTGTATCATATTTGTACTAAACCTACCCGGTTGGCCTCTGATGCACCGCCCGTCTGTCCCCGGGAGCGGAAAAAACGCCTTCTCCGCTTTGGTTTACTCTTTTAATTGGAACAACTCCTCAACGGAAGTATTCAATAATTTGGCCAACTTCATGGCCAGCTCCAGGGTGGGGTTGTATTTATCGTTTTCTATGGCTATGATTGTCTGCCGGGTCACGCCCAGTTTTTCCGCAACATCCTCTTGACGCAGTCCCAGTTCCTTGCGCAATATTTTTATTTTATTTTTCATCGCCTGTTACCTGGCATTGCCTACCAACTGCCGTGTAAAGAATAATTTGGCCGAAAAAAAGATTATATTTTGAATACAGAGAATCATAAATGGGATTATTGGCAATTCGCCGTCAATAATAAATCCCGCGATGCACCATGCGCATAGCGCCAGGACGGCAAAAACCCACGACAACCGCATGGATTTTAAGCTTATGGC
>NZ_DIPG01000034.1:0-16189 GCF_002426325.1 Syntrophomonas sp. UBA5494
AATTTAGCTGTTAATGGAAGTGACCACGCCGGCGCCTACGGTTCTGCCGCCCTCGCGGATTGCGAAGCGCAGTCCCTGTTCAATAGCGATGGGGGTGATCAGTTCGATTGCCATCTGCACGTTGTCTCCCGGCATTACCATCTCCACTCCCTCAGGCAGTTGGATAATCCCGGTAACATCAGTGGTTCTGAAGTAGAACTGCGGCCGGTATCCGCCAAAAAACGGGGTGTGCCTTCCACCTTCTTCTTTGGTCAATACGTACACCTCGGCATTGAACTTGGTCAACGGCTTGATGCTGCCCGGCTTGGCCAATACCATGCCTCTCTCCACTTCTTTACGGTCTACACCTCTCAACAGCGTCCCTATGTTGTCTCCCGCCTGGGCGTAATCCAACAGTTTTCTGAACATCTCTACGCCGGTGCATACGGTCTTTCTGGTCTCCTCGCGCATCCCCACGATCTCTACTTCGTCTCCCACTTTCACCTGGCCCCGCTCCACTCTGCCGGTGGTCACAGTGCCGCGTCCAGTGATGGTGAATACGTCTTCGATAGGCATCAGGAATGGTTTGTCTACCGCTCTCTCCGGCATGGGGATGTAGCTGTCAACCGCATCCATCAGTTCCCAGATGTGTCCGCACCACTCGCAGTCACGGTTGCCGCATCCGCATTCTAAAGCCTTTAAGGCGGAGCCTCTCACTACCGGCAGGTCGTCTCCGGGAAATTCATAGAAGCTCAACAGTTCGCGTACTTCCATGTCCACCAGTTCCAGGAGTTCTTCATCATCTACCATGTCGGTCTTGTTCATGAATACTACGATATAGGGCACTTCTACCTGTCTGGACAACAGGATGTGTTCCCTGGTCTGGGGCATGGGGCCGTCAGCTCCGGATACCACCAGGATGGCTCCGTCCATCTGCGCCGCTCCGGTTATCATGTTCTTGATGTAGTCCGCATGACCCGGACAGTCCACATGGGCATAATGCCGGTTCTCGGTCTGATATTCCACATGGGCCGTATTGATGGTTATGCCTCTTTCTTTCTCTTCAGGGGCTTTGTCTATTTCTGCATACGACGTCGCTTTCGCTCCCCCGACTTTTGACAATACCAGGGTTATTGCCGCCGTCAATGTCGTCTTGCCATGGTCGATGTGTCCGATGGTCCCAATGTTTAAATGGGGTTTCGTCCTTTCGTATTTAGCCTTTGCCATCTGTTCTCTCACCTTTCCTTTCCTGTTTTACATATCCTGTAAGGGTATACCATACCTTTTAGCCATAATTTCCCGGGCTTTTGATGCGGGTATCTCCGCATAGTTTTTGATCTGCATGGAGAAGCTGGCTCTGCCCTGACTGGCAGATCGCAGGGCGGTTGCATAGCCAAATGTTTCGGCTAACGGCACTTCGCCGTTAACAATCTTGCTGTGACGGTTTTCTTCAAATCCCATCACTCTTCCCCGGCGAGCGTTGAGGTCGGAAATAATATCTCCTACATATTCTTCCGGGCTGACAATTTCAATGTCCATAATAGGTTCCAACAAAACCGGTTCAGCTGCCTTGAGGGCTTCTTTAAGAGCCATCACTGCAGCGACTTTGAAGGCCTGTTCTGTGGAATCAACTTCGTGGAAAGTCCCCCCTTTCAGGGTTACCTCCACATCATCAACTGGATAACCTGCCAGAATCCCGGCCTGTAGACCTTCTAACACCCCACTTTCAATGACGGGAACAAATTCCCGGGGTATATGTTCATGATTGGATTTATCGATAAACTGCACCCCCTGGCCTTCAGGCCGAGGCGCGATTTCTAATATTACGTGAGCAAATTGACCGCGCCCGCCAGCTTGTTTGTCGAAGCGGGCTTCAGCACGGTTTTTCTTTTTAGCGGTCTCTTTATAGGAAACCTGGGGTTTACCAACATTGGCATTAACCTTAAATTCCTTCAGCAAACGATCCACGATAATCTCCAGGTGCAGCTCACCCATTCCAGATATAATGGTCTGCCCGGTTTCGGCATCCATCCGGGTTCTGAAAGTAGGGTCCTCTTCTGCCAGACGCCGCAGACTGTCACCGATTTTATCCTGGTCTGCTTTGGTTTTGGCCTCAATGGCTACATCTACCACCGGGTCAGGAAACTGAATGGATTCGAGTACGATGGTATCGGGCTCGCTGCACAGGGTATCTCCGGTTACCGTTTCCTTCAAGCCTACCGCAGCTACGATATCACCTGCCAGGGCTTCCTGAATCTCCTCACGATGGTTGGCATGCATTTTGAGTATCTTGGTAATCCGCTCCCGGCGGTTTTTTCCGCTGTTCATCACCGTGCCGCCAACCTTCACCCTGCCGGAATAAATCCGGAAGTAGGTCAGCTTACCCACATAAGGATCCACCGCCACCTTAAAAGCCAGGGCGCACATTGGCCCGGCAACATCAGCCTGGCGGCTGATCTCCAGCCCGGTTTTGGGATCCACACCCTTGACCGCGGGAATATCCGCTGGCGAAGGCAAATAGTCAACCACTGCATCCAGGAGCATCTGTACCCCTTTGTTCTTGAAAGAAGAACCGCACAAAACCGGTACAATTCTGTTTTTAATGGTAAGGACGCGCAACGATCGCTGTATATCGTCGACCGTGATGTCGATACCATCCAGGTATTTTTCCAGCATATTATCATCGAACTCGGCTAGTTTTTCCAACAATTGCTGGCGGTATTCCAAGGCTTCTTCCATCTGCTGGGCTGTCAGATCCCTGACCAGGAAATGCTCTCCGCTGTCTTCCTCATATATGTAGGCCTTGAGCCGGATGAGATCGATAACACCAGAGAAAAGATCCTCTACCCCTATGGGGAGGTGGATCAAGACCGGTTCGCTGCCCAGATCGGACCGGATCATATTTACTGCTCTGAAGTAGTCGGCGCCGATGCGGTCCATCTTGTTGATATAGGCAATGCGGGGGGTCCTATACCTATCGGCCTGGTGCCATACCGTCTCCGATTGCGGTTGTACCCCGGCCACGGCGCAGAAAATTGCAATGGCTCCATCAAGTATGCGCAATGAACGCTCTACCTCAACAGTAAAGTCCACATGCCCGGGCGTGTCGATAATGTTGATAACCGCATCCTTCCAGGCACAGGTGGTAGCTGCAGAAGTGATGGTGATGCCCCTTTCCTGCTCCTGGCTCATCCAGTCCATTGTGGCGGTGCCTTTATCGACCTCACCCATGCGATGTACCTTTCCGGAATAGAAAAGGATCCTCTCGGTGGTAGTGGTCTTGCCCGCATCTATATGGGCCATAATGCCAATATTTCTTATTGCAGTCAAATCCGCCTTTGCAGCCATCGACACTCCCAGCACAAGTGATTACCAGCGGTAATGGGCAAAGGCCCGGTTGGCCTCAGCCATCTTATGCGTATCCTCTTTCTTTTTTACTGATTGGCCGGTGCTGTTGTAAGCATCAACAATTTCTCCGGCCAGGCGTTCAGCCATGGTCTTTTCACCGCGTTTGCGGGCATAACCCACTAACCAGCGAATCGCCAGGGTTTGTCTTCTTTCAGGTCTGACTTCGACCGGCACCTGATAGTTGGCGCCGCCAACCCGGCGGGCGCGTACTTCGAGTATCGGGGTGATGTTCTTCATCGCGATTTCGAAGGCATCCATGGGGTCTTTGCCAGTTTTTCTGGCTACTATGTCAAAAGCCGAATAGCAGATTTTCTCTGCCAGGCTCTTTTTGCCGTCCCACATGATCTGATTAACCAATTTGGTAAAATACTTGCTGTGATAAATGGGATCTGGCAGAACATCTCTTTTGGGTACGGGTCCCTTTCTTGGCATATCGCGCCTCCCTCCTATTTTTTCTTGGGCCGTTTGGTGCCGTATTTGGATCTTCCCCGGTTGCGGTTCTGAACCCCAGCCGCATCCAAGGTTCCTCTGATAATATGATATCTTACCCCTGGCAGGTCTTTTACACGACCGCCTCTGATCAAAACCACCGAGTGCTCCTGCAGATTGTGGCCAATACCAGGAATGTAAGCAGTTACCTCAATCCCGTTGGATAGACGCACCCTGGCAATCTTGCGCAATGCCGAGTTCGGCTTCTTAGGTGTGGTGGTGTAAACACGTGTGCATACCCCGCGTTTTTGGGGGCAGCTCTTTAATGCTGGCGCAGTTGACTTCTTTTCTACCTTTTCGCGCCCTTTTCTTATCAATTGATTGATGGTTGGCACTATTGCACCTCCTTCCCCATGTTATTGTCAAGCAATGCCACGGTTGCTGAACCCACATCAATGCCACAGGCTTCACCCAGGGTTTTCTTGCTGTTCACCATCTCAATGTCAACCTGGTGCTGGTGGCACAGTTGCTTAATGGGTTCAACCACATGGGGTTCGGCATCACAGGCAATGTATACTTTACTTGCTATGCCCCGGGAAATGGCCTTTTTGACCTGTTTGGCGCCGATTACCCGGGATGATTGTTTTAGATCATCTAGTGGCAACAGATAAACCTCCGAACATCAGAAAATAGGCGAAAAAGATTATTCGAGCTTATTTGCCACGCACTTAAATATTTTAGCACCTGGTGGTCCCCCAGTCAATTATAACCATGATTAATTTGGTGGGGGACCGCTCAAATATGCTTTTAGTCGTTTAAACCGGTTCTTCCTGCAGGATCGGCATCACTGCCTCGGCCTTTTCTGAGACCCGGATATTTCTGTATGTCGAATATCCGGTTCCAGCAGGTATCAGCTTGCCGATGATAACATTCTCTTTCAAGCCGATCAGGTAATCGATTTTGCCTTTTATGGCGGCTTCGGTCAATACCTTGGTGGTTTCCTGGAAAGAGGCTGCCGACAAGAAAGAATCAGTATTCAAAGACGCCTTGGTTATACCCAGCAACATCGGCGAGCATACTGCGGGGAGGCCGCCCTGCTCAATGATCTTGCGGTTCTCTTCTTCAAAGCTGGAGATATCGACGAAGGCCCCGGGCAGCATAGAGGTGTCTCCTGAATATTCAATCTTGACCTTCTTCAACATCTGCCTAATCATGATCTCAATGTGTTTGTCGCTGATATCAACCCCCTGGGAACGATAGACCTTTTGCACCTCCTGCAGGATATAGCGCTGCACATCCTGCATGCCCTTGGTCTTGAGAATGTCATGGGGATTCAAGGGGCCTTCAGTCAGAGCGTCGCCAAGTTCAACCCAATCGCCTTCACCGACTTTGAGACGGGAGCCATAGTGCACCAGGTAGGCGCCCAGTTGCTCATCTTCGTCCCCCAGCACCTGAACTTCACGGCGCCCCTTATTCTCAGACAATTTAACCCTTCCGGTGGCCTCGGCTACCACCGCCTGACCCTTGGGTTTGCGGACCTCGAAGAGTTCCTCTACGCGGGGCAGACCGCGGGTGATGTCTTCGCCGGCTACGCCGCCGGTATGGAAGGTGCGCATGGTCAGCTGCGTGCCGGGCTCGCCGATGGACTGCGCAGCCAGTATGCCTACCGCCTCGCCGATCTCGACGTCATAACCGGTGGCCAGGTTGCGGCCATAACACTTCTTGCACACCCCGTACTTGGTCTTGCAGGTCAAGACGCTTCTTATCTTCACTTTGTCGATGCCGGATTTCTCTATCTCATAGCCGACTTCGTCATCGATCATCTCATTTTCGTGCACCATGGTCTCTCCAGTGTCCGGGTGATGGATGGTGTCTACCGAGACCCTGCCGATGATGCGCTGGTGCAGCGGTTCGATCAGCTGTGAACCCTCGGTAATCTTCTCCACGTAGATGCCTTCCACTGACTCACAGTCATCTTCTCTTACGATGACATCCTGGGATACGTCTACCAGGCGGCGGGTCAAATACCCGGAGTCGGCGGTGCGCAGGGCGGTGTCAGCCAGACCTTTGCGGGCTCCATGAGTGGAGATGAAGTATTCCAAAACGGTTAAGCCTTCACGGAAGTTGGCTTTGATGGGCAAGTCAATGATCTTGCCTGAAGGGTCAGCCATAAGGCCCCTCATTCCAGCCAGCTGACGAATCTGCTGGAAGTTGCCGCGGGCGCCGGAAACAGCCATCATGTACACCGGGTTATCTTCAGGCAGGGCCGTTTTCAGGGCATCGGTTACGTCATCAGTGGCCTGATTCCATATTTCCACCACCTGGCTGTGACGCTCATCTTCAGTGATCAAACCGAAAAGGAAGTCCTCTTCAATACTGTCCACCACCTGCTCGGCCTCGGCCAGGATGCGCCCTTTGGCTTCAGGGGTTTCAAAGTCGGTGACACCTACGCTGATACCAGCTTTGGTGCTGAATTTGTAGCCCAGGCGCTTAATGCCGTCCAACATCTCCGCAGTGCGGGCATTGCCCTCGCGGCGGTAACATTCGTAAACGATATTGCCCAGTTTTTTCTTGTCTATTACTTCATTATGGAAGCCGATGCTGTCGGGCATGACTTCATTAAATATGACCCGGCCTACCGAAGTTTCGACGATCTCATTATAATGGTGTTCGTAATTGACCGTAAACGACATCTTCACCCTGATCTTTTCCCGCAACTGGATCTGTCCCAGTTCGTAGGCCATACGGGCCTCCTCCGGGCTGGAGAAACAGCGCAGTGCTTCAGCAGGCCGTTCCCATTCTTCTTTGCTCATGTAGGTCAGGTAGAACATACCTATAACCATATCCTGGGTGGGGGTGCATACCGGCTTGCCATCCTTGGGATTAAGGATGTTATTGCTGGCCAGCATCAAGAGGCGCGCTTCGGTCTGAGCCTCAGCGCTCAAAGGCACATGCACCGCCATCTGGTCGCCGTCAAAGTCGGCGTTATATGCCGTACATACCAGCGGATGCAATTGCAGGGCGCGGCCTTCCACCAGCACCGGCTCAAAGGCCTGTATGCCCAAGCGGTGCAGGGTGGGGGCGCGGTTTAACAACACCGGGTGTTCTTTGATAACATCATCCAAGATATCCCAGACTTCCTCGCGCCCGCGCTCCACCATTTTTTTGGCGCTTTTGATATTGGATGAAATGCCCCGGTCCACCAATTTCTTCATTACAAAGGGTTTGAACAATTCCAGAGCCATCTCTTTGGGCAGTCCGCATTGATGCATTTTGAGGTTGGGCCCGACCACAATAACCGACCGTCCGGAGTAGTCTACCCTTTTGCCCAGCAAGTTCTGCCGAAAGCGGCCCTGTTTGCCCTTTAACATATCACTCAGGGATTTTAAGGGGCGGTTGCCGGGCCCGGTGACCGGACGACCGCGGCGGCCGTTATCAACCAGGGCGTCCACGGCCTCCTGCAGCATTCTTTTTTCATTGCGCACGATTATGTCCGGAGCACCCAGATCCAAAAGGCGCTTCAGTCTGTTGTTGCGGTTGATAACCCGGCGGTATAAGTCATTCAAGTCTGAGGTGGCAAAACGGCCTCCGTCAAGCTGCACCATAGGGCGCAGTTCCGGAGGAATCACCGGCAAGACGTCCATTATCATCCATTCCGGGTCATTTCCCGACAGGCGGAAGGACTCCACTACCTCCAGGCGCTTGATGGCACGGCCTTTACGCTGGCCGGTGGTGGTGGCAATCTCCTCCTTGAGTTCTTCAGACATGCTTTCCAAATCGATTTCGCTTAAGAGGGTTTTAATGGCTTCCGCACCAATGCCGGCCTTAAAAGTATCTCCATAACGTTCCCGGTTTTCGCGGTATTCCTTCTCATTGAGCAGCTGTTTTCTCAATAAAGGCGTATCGCCGGGGTGGATAACGATGTAGTTGACGAAATATATAACCTTTTCCAAAACCTTGGGGGACATGTCCAAGAGCAAGCCCATACGGCTGGGAATCCCCTTGAGGTACCAGATATGGGATACCGGGGCGGCCAGTTCGATATGCCCCATGCGCTCCCGTCTGACCTTGGAAGTAGTAACTTCAACGCCACAGCGGTCGCAAACTATGCCGCGATGGCGTACCCTTTTATATTTGCCGCAATGACATTCCCAGTCTTTTACCGGTCCAAAGATCTTTTCGCAAAACAGACCTTCTTTTTCCGGCCTCAAGGTGCGGTAGTTAATGGTCTCCGGTTTCTTAACCTCCCCGCTGCTCCAGGAACGAATCTGTTCCGGTGAAGCCAGGGCAATTTTAATCCGCTCAAAGTTGTTAACGTCTAACAAGGCAGACTCTCCTTTCCAGAAGATACGTCACTGTCAACGAGCCTTTGTTCAGGATCTGTTAATCAAGGTACTCTTCCCTGTCATCGCTTTCATCCAGGGTGTCGAGCACCTCTTCGTCCAGGATATCCTGTTCCAAAATCTCTTCGTCCAATATTTCTGGGTTCAAAAGGTCCTCGTCTAAGTGACCGGCGCTCTCGTCAGCCATTGCATCTGCTTCCTCTGCAGCGCCAGCATCATCGACATATTCACTACCGCTTTGCGCGGAACGGGCCACGGTGGTCTCAGGCAGTTCCAATCCCAGTTCACGCGCTTTTTCTTTTTCGTTGACCTCATAGTCAATATCCTTGATGGTGATCTCCTGGTCATCTTCAGAGAGAATACGCACATCCAAGGCCAGGCTCTGCAGTTCCTTGATCAAGACCTTAAAGCCTTCCGGTACTCCTGGCTCCGGAATATTATCCCCTTTGACAATCGACTCGTAGGTTTTCAATCGCCCTACCACATCGTCAGACTTGACGGTCAGGATTTCCTGCAGGGTATAAGAAGCCCCATAAGCCTCCAGGGCCCAGACTTCCATTTCCCCGAAACGCTGGCCCCCGAACTGAGCCTTGCCGCCCAGGGGCTGCTGAGTTACCAGTGAGTAAGGTCCAATCGACCGGGCATGAATCTTGTCATCTACCAGATGGGCCAGTTTTAACATGTAAACATAACCCACTGTGATCTCGTGGTCAAACGGTTCCCCGGTGCGCCCGTCATACAAAACCGCTTTGCCGTTAATGGGCAGCTCGGCTTCAGACAATTTAGTGAATATATCTTCTTCATCGGCACCGTCGAAAACCGGAGTGGCAATGTTCATACCCAGGGCGTTGGCGGCCCATCCCATGTGGCATTCCAGGATCTGCCCGATATTCATGCGGGATGGAACCCCCAGAGGATTGAGGACAATCTGTACCGGGGTGCCGTCTTCAAGAAAAGGCATATCCTCTTCGGGCAATATTCTCGAAATAACCCCCTTGTTGCCGTGCCGGCCTGCCATTTTGTCGCCTTCGGAGATCTTGCGCTTCTGAGCGATATATACTCTGACCAGTTGATTTACCCCGGGGGGCAATTCATCGCCATTTTCCCTGGAAAAGCGTTTTACTGCTACTACTTTGCCGGCTTCACCGTGAGGCACCCGCAGGGAGGAGTCCCTGACTTCTCTGGCTTTCTCCCCAAATATCGCTCGGAGCAGCCTTTCTTCCGGCGTCAACTCGGTTTCTCCCTTGGGGGTCACTTTTCCTACCAGTATGTCATCGGCGCGAACCTCGGCCCCTACCCGGATAACCCCTTGATCATCCAGGTTTTTTAGCATATCTTCAGATACGTTGGGAATGTCCCGGGTGATTTCCTCAGGCCCCAGTTTGGTATCACGAGCTTCGCATTCATATTCCTCTATGTGAATAGAAGTAAATACATCTTCCTTAACCAATCTCTCCGATATTAGAATGGCGTCCTCGTAATTGTATCCTTCCCAGGGCATGAAAGCCACCAGGACATTGCGTCCCAAGGCCAGCTCGCCATTGCATGTGCTGGGGCCGTCGGCGATTATCTCATTGGCTTCCACATAGTCTCCGGCTCTTACAATAGGCCGCTGGTTATAGCAGGTGCCCTGATTGGAACGTACAAACTTCAGCAGATTATGGATTTCGATGCCTCCGCCATCAGTGTCGATCACGATGCGGTCGGCGCTGACTTTGCGCACCCGTCCGGATTTTTTGGAAAGAACCACGGCTCCCGAGTCCTTGGCCGCCTTATACTCCAGGCCGGTGCCAACCACCGGAGCCTGGGTGCGTACCAGCGGCACCGCCTGGCGCTGCATATTGGCCCCCATCAGAGCGCGGTTGGCGTCATCGTTTTCCAGGAAGGGGATCAACGAGGTGGCCACACTGAAGACCTGTTTGGGGGAAACGTCCATATAGTCTACACGGTTTACCGGCACCTCCAGGATCTCTTCCGCGAAACGGGCCTCGACGCGGTCCTCCCTGAAATAGCCGTTCTCGTCCAGGGGGGCGTTGGCCTGAGCTACCACGAATTCTTCCTCTTCATCTGCGGACAGATAGTGAATCTCTTCCAGCACCCTGCCCGTGGCCTTATCCACTTTGCGATAAGGGGTTTCGATAAACCCGAAGTCATTGACCCTCCCGAAAGTGGCCAGGTTCCCGATCAGTCCTATGTTGGGACCTTCAGGGGTCTCGATGGGGCAGATCCTGCCGTAGTGCGAATGGTGCACGTCGCGGACCTGGAAGCCGGCCCTCTCGCGGGTCAGACCACCTGGTCCCAGGGCGCTCAAGCGTCTTTTGTGAGTGAGTTCGGCCAGGGGATTGGTTTGGTCCATAAACTGCGACAGCTGTGAGCTGCCAAAGAACTCCTTCACCGCTGCGGTGATAGGCCGGATATTAATAAGTACCTGGGGGGTCAAGCTCTCCACATCATGGATGCTCATACGCTCCCGCACCACCCGCTCCATGCGTACCAAACCGGTGCGGAACTGGTTCTGCAGGAGTTCGCCAATTGACCTCAGACGGCGGTTGCCGAGGTGGTCGATAACATCGGTCTTGCCATCGCCCTGAATCAGACGGATGAGATAGCCGATGGTGGCGGTGATGTCTTTTACGGTTAGATGTCTGGTTTCAACCGGAATGTCCAGACCCAGCTTTTTATTCACCTTGTAACGGCCTACCTGGGCCATATCGTAGCGGCGCGGATCGAAGAACAGGTTGTTCAAGAGCTGTTCCGCGGCGTCTTCCGTAGCCATTTCTCCGGGACGGAGACGGCGGTAAAATTCGATCAGGGCTTCCTTCTTGTTGGTGGTGGTATCCTTGTCCAGGGTTTTGGCGAGGATCTCTTCCTCTTCGTAAAGACTGAGAATGGCCTCATTGGTCTCAAAGCCAATGCATCTTAAAAGTACCGTAACCGGGATTTTACGGGTCTTGTCTATACGGGTATAGATAACCCCGGCGCTGTCCATTTCCAGTTCAAACCAGGCCCCGCGGTTGGGAATGATGGTGGAGCCATACAATTTGTTGCCGGCCACATCCACGCGGTCATTAAAATATACCCCGGGCGATTTTACCAATTGGCTGACAACCACACGTTCCGCACCATTAATAATGAAGGTTCCCTTGTCGGTCATGAGGGGAAGATCACCCATATACACTTCTGATTCTTTAATCTCCCCGTTTTCTTTATCTGTAAGCCGCACCTTCAGTTTCAAGGGGGCTTGATAGCTAACATCCCTTTCCTTGCATTCGTGAACCTCGTACTTGGGTTCACCCAGGCTGTAATCAATGAAACCTAATTCCAAATTGCCGGTAAAATCGGATATGGGGAATACTTCCTGTAAAGCCTCCCTTAATCCCTTTTCGATAAACCAGCGGTAGGAACTCAGCTGCATCTGGATAAGATTGGGCAGCTCAATGGGTTCATCGATCCTTGAGTAACTGAGCCGCTGGACTCGACCATATTGTTCAACTTTTGCCATCCAGTGTTCACCCCTTTTTTTTAATCCGAAAAGAGTGAAAAGCAAGGCCTAATCTAAAACCTCGCTTTATTCGAAACTACCCCAGCATTTATACCATAAAGCCACTTAGTTTATTACTAAATGGCAAGTATTAATGTTAGCATATGAGATACTGGAGGTCAAGGGTTTTCTATAATTTTTTTCACTTTTTCATTATATATCAGGTTTATCTTCGGCTTGCTCTATAGTGGGAATCTCTGCTTGCACAACATTATCCAGAGAATACCTGGCATCGATCAGCCTCTCCATGCGCTTGACCTGCCGCCGGTAGACTATCCAGATAAGGCCCCAGCCAATGACCAGGAGGCTTATAACTGATGGCAGAATCTCAATGGTAATGGCGGTCATTGCGAATCTATACTCTTCAGTCTCTGCCTGGGTCGCAATGACCCAGGTGGCGGCAAAGCCTTCAGGCCATTGTGATTTCACAGCCGGCCTGGCTTTCATGATAAAGCCGGGAACTTCCATTTTGACCTGGCCTGATCTAGCAGCGGTCAAATCATAGAACGTGGTGCCTTCCTTATAGGTTTGTGAATCAAGCGTTATCTTGGTAATTTTAACAGCCACATAGTTCTTGGTTTTAGCCACAATGGGCAAACGGTCGGACAGTTGGTTGTAGGAAGTCCAGCCCTCAATCTGGCGGGTGAAGGTATCAGGCTGCCCGCTCTGCCGCTGCCAGCCACCCTCCGGGTTAATAAGATCCGGGTCATCGGTAGTTATGGTTTCAGTCAGAATCTGACCGTTTTGCCAGGTCAGGGTCCAGTCGAAATCGGCGGCCAAGACATCTGCAGGGCAGGCCAACAATAATACTAAGACCAGAAAAACCACATTCAGCCTCATTATAGAATCATCCCCCTATCCCCTGTTATTAAACCCTTCTATATATATTCCCAGGTTGCACCATTCTAATATAATCTTATTACGAATTTCCCAATAAAAAAAGGTGCTGCCTGCACAGCACCTTTTTATGGGGCAAGCTATTTGATCTCCACAGTTCCGCCGGCCTCTTCGATCTTGGCTTTGATTTCAGCGGCTTCCTGTTTGGTGACCTTTTCCTTGATGGGGTTGGGTGCGGCGTCAACCAGATCTTTGGCCTCTTTCAGGCCCAGGCTGGTCAGTTCGCGGACTACCTTGATGACATTGACCTTCTTCTCGCCGGAAGAAGTCAGGATTACATCGAACTCGGTCTGTTCTTCTTCGGGCTCGGCGGCGGCGGCCGGAGCAGCGGCAACCGCCATGGGGGCGGCGGCGCTCACGCCGAATTCTTCTTCCAATGCCTTGACCAGCTCGGACAGTTCCAGAACGGTGAGACCTTTAACGATATCGATAACTTCCTGTACTTTACTCATTGAAAAAACCTCCTGTTTCTTAATTATTCTTTTAGGCAGTCTATCTATTGGCTTAGCCGGCGGCTTTCTGTACGCGGATTTGATCCAATGCCCGGGCTAATCCGGTTATGTTGGCATTAAGCACATACACCAGGCTGGTTATCGGAGCCTGCATGGTTCCCACTACCTGAGCCAGGAGTACTTCTTTAGGCGGCAGGTCGGCCAAAGCCTTAATACGGTCGGCCGCCACCACCTGGCCCTGCACGATTCCCACTTTGACCTCGAGTTTCTTGCGCTCCTTGATGAACTCATAAATGGCCTTGGCGGGTGTTACCAGGTCATCGTCACTGAATAAAACCGCATTGGGACCGTCAATCTGATTGACGATCTCATTGTAGCCACAGTTGCCCAGGGCAAATTCCATCATGGTGTTTTTAACCACCCGGTATTCCACACCGGGAATGCGCAGCCGGTTCCTCAGAGAGGTCATCTCTTCAACATTCAAGCCGCGATAGTCGGTGAAAATGATCAAGCCGGCTTTATCGATCCTGTCTTGAAGCTGCTGCACAACCTTTTGTTTTTCTTCCAATTTCGGCATTTTACTTCACCCCCTTTTTGTCATTTGGGCCACAAATCAAAAACCTCTGCAGCCTGTGCAGAGGTTATCCAATAGTCTATATATCATAAATCTATTCGATCATAACCTCGGCTGGCGAACGACGTTCTTTAAGGTTTCCCACCGGCTGTCTACGGTTTTGATTTGCAGTTTTTGTATAGGGTAAGGCTTATTTGCTCATGGCAGCCAATACCAACGGGTTGATTTTAATCCCCGGGCCCATAGTTGAACAGACCGTAACTGAGCGCATGTACTGACCTTTGGCTGCAGCCGGGCGGGCCTTGATTAATGCTTCGGAAAAAACCGTCAGGTTTTCCTGCAGCTTGTCAATCTCGAAGGATACTCTGCCGATAGGCGCATGAATAATAGCGTTTTTATCCACACGGTATTCAATGCGTCCAGCCTTGAGTTCCTTGATGGTGCGCTCGATATCGAAGGTTACAGTGCCTGATTTGGGGTTGGGCATAAGACCGCGAGGCCCCAATATTTTACCTAACTTACCAACCACCGCCATCATGTCCGGTGTAGCGACCGCGACATCGAAATCAAACCAGCCGCCCTGGATCTTCTCGGCGAGATCTTCGGCGCCGACATAGTCAGCTCCGGAATTTTCGGCCTCTTTTACTTTTTCTCCTTTAGCAAAAACCAGCACTCTCCGGGTTTTTCCGGTTCCGTGCGGCAGGCTGACCGTGCCTCTAACCTGCTGGTCAGCATGACGGGGGTCTACCCCTAATTTGATGTGAACTTCTACGGTTTCATCGAACTTGGCCTTGGCAATGTCTTTAACCATTTGCAATGCCTGGGCTGGTTCGTACAATTGCGTTCTGTCGATTTGTTTGGCAGCGTCCTGATAGGCCTTGCCTCGTTTCATTAAGTATACCTCCTTGTGGTTGGTGCGGATTTAATCCTCCCACATTAGTGTCATTCGACTACTTCCAATCCCATACTGCGCGCGGTGCCCTCGATCATGCGAATAGCAGCGTCCAGATCGGCCGCGTTCAGGTCATCTTTCTTGGTTTCAGCGATTTCTACGATCTTGGCCCGAGTCACTTTGCCGACCTTTTTCTTATTAGGCTCACCTGAGCCTTTTTCAACGCTGGCGGCCTTCTTTAAGAGGTCTGAGGCCGGTGGGGACTTCAATACGAAGGTAAAGGAACGGTCTTCAAAGACGGTGATCTCAACCGGGATGATAAAACCGGTTTTATCAGCTGTCCTGGCGTTATAATCCTTGCAAAATCCCATAATATTGACACCATATTGACCCAGTGCAGGCCCGACTGGCGGGGCAGGGGTGGCTTTTCCGGCGCTGATCTGTAATGATACCTTGCCAATAACCTTTTTAGCCAACTCTTCACCTCCTTACAGTTTTTCTATTTGTTCATAATCCAGCTCGACTGGGGTTTCCCTGCCGAACATGGAAATATTAACCCTTACTTTTCCTCTATCCGGAAGCAGTTCTTTGACGATGCCCTCGAAATTGGCAAAGGGGCCAGTGCGAACCCTGATGTTCTCCCCGATTTCGATATCAATGAATTTCGGTTTGCTTTCGATCAGGCCCATTTGGCGCAGGATTTTGTTGATTTCATCTTCGCGCAGAGGAATGGGCTTGCTGCCGCTGCCTACAAATCCAGTGACACCGGGAGTGTGTCGAACCACATACCAGGAATCCTCGCTCATAATCATGTTTACCAGGACATAGCCGGGGAATACCCGCTTGCTGGTGACCTTCCTTTTGCCGCCTTTATACTCGACCTCTTTTTCTTCAGGGATTAAAACATCAAAGATCTTATCCTGCATATTCATGGATTCAACCCTTTTAGCCAGGTCCACTTTGATCTTGTTTTCATAACCCGAATAGGTATGAACCACGAACCATTCTCCCCGGGTCTCGGGCGCAGCCTCTGCAGCAGTTCCAACCTCTTCCGGTAATGCGGAATCAACTTTCGATGTGGTCATGGGAACTACCTCCTTTAAGCAAAGGCCTTAAATAATCTGTCCAGGGCGAATGATAAGCCCATATCAAAGATCCAGATCAGTATGGCTACAAAGGCTACCGAAACCAGCACCACGCCGGTATAGGCCAGGAGCTGTTGGCGGTTAGGCCAGTGGACCTTTTTCAATTCATACCATACACCCAGCATGAATCCTTTAACTTGATCCCATTTGCCTTTGACGTTTTCATCCTTTTTGGCAGGACTGCTGTTCTTGGTCAAAACTTTCACATCCTGATTCTACTTAATTTCCTTATGGACGGTATGGGTATTGCAAAATCTGCAGTACTTTTTCACTTCAACTTTTTCGGTATGCTTCTTCTTGTTTTTGGTGGTTGTATAATTGCGCTGCTTGCACTCGGTGCAGGCCATGGTTATACCGACCCTCATGCTCTTCGACACCTCCATCCTGGTACACAAAAATCCTAGAATACTCTATCACACTGTAAGCAAGGTGTCAATGTTACCTGATTTTGGGTAGAAACAACAGCAGGGGTTCATCCCTGCTGTTGTTCCCCGGTATGGTAAATCAATTTAGCTGTTAATGGAAGTGA
>NZ_DIPG01000140.1:0-122 GCF_002426325.1 Syntrophomonas sp. UBA5494
AGAATGACACTCTATTCGTTTATTGTGGTGAGGGTACCGCGTGATAGTTCTGAACGCAGTGAAGAATCTTGCCGGTATTGATGATTAGCAAGGGGAGGATCCTTCGTTAACACTCAGGATGA
>NZ_DIPG01000140.1:281-5702 GCF_002426325.1 Syntrophomonas sp. UBA5494
TTTCGTTGGTGGTTGTGGCCTACGGCCATTGCAGGGTGCCCCAGCCCTGAGGCCCGTTCCTAACGCCGAGACCGTAGGGTAGGCAAATATATACTTAAGGGGGTTAATTATGCTGGATACTGACCTGTTGACCCGGATACTAGGTGTGGCATTGGCTAAAGGCGGACAATTTGCAGAAATATTTGTGGAGGAGAAATATCTCAATAATGTTTTCTGTGAAGACAATAAAATAGAAAAAATTCATAACGGTATTGAACGAGGCGCAGGCATACGCGTTGTCCACGCAGGTAAAACCTCTTATGTATATACTAATGATCTGACTGAAGCCGGACTTAAAAAGGCGGCTCAAATTGCCGCTCATACCAATCAGGAAGTGGACATTGCGGCTGACGGGCTGAGTTTACATAAAAGAGCGCCGCGCATCCAGCTGGAATTTGCCCAGTTTCCTGAGACGGTAAGTCTGGAGGAAAAAGTAAAACGGGTGAACTCGGCGAATCGGGCGGCCAGAGAAGTAAGTGATTTGATCCGGCAGGTCACGTTAGCTATAGGGGATGTCCATCGTAAGGTCCAGATAGCCAACTCGGCCGGGGATTTAATAGAAGATGAAATGGCCCGCCTCCGCTTGATAGTAAACTGTATTGCAGCCCGTGACGGTATTATCCAGACCGGTTATGAATCTACCGGAGCCGTGGCCGGATGGGAGTTCATCGATACGGTATCTTTTGATGAAATGGCTCGAAGAGCAGCCGGGCGAGCGGTTAATATGCTGACAGCCCGACCCGCACCGGCGGGCAGAATGGCCGTGGTGATGTCCTCCGAAGCCGGCGGGACTATGGTTCATGAGGCTTGCGGTCATGGGATGGAAGCGGATCTGGTCCAAAAAGGACTATCAGTATATAAAAATCAACTGGGTCAAAAGGTGGCCGGGGATAACGTTACGGTGATAGATGATGGAACTATCCCGGGCCGGTACGGAAGCGGGGCTTTTGATGATGAAGGCACCCCCCGGGCGGAAACGGTGTTAATCGATCATGGGGTACTGGTTAATTATATGTATGACCGTTTGACTGCACTAAAGGACGGCTGCATGTCCACCGGCAACGGACGCCGGGAATCTTATCAGCATAAACCGGTTCCCCGTATGACTAA
The DNA here is from genome assembly GCF_002426325.1 of Syntrophomonas sp. UBA5494. Classification (NCBI taxonomy): domain Bacteria; kingdom Bacillati; phylum Bacillota; class Clostridia; order Eubacteriales; family Syntrophomonadaceae; genus Syntrophomonas; species Syntrophomonas sp. UBA5494. The sequence continues at coordinate 1,431 of NZ_DIPG01000140.1, forward strand.
TACTTTCATTCAATCCGGTACGGAGGACCCGGCGGAAATAATTGCCGGCACCAAATACGCCCTGCTGGTTAAACAGATGGGTGGCGGACAGGTTAATACCACCAACGGCGATTTTGTCTTTGATGTGCAGGAAGGCTATATAATCGAGAATGGTAAAGTTAAATATCCGGTGCGGGGGGCAACCTTGACCGGCAACGGACCACGGGTTTTAAAGGATATCGACCGGGTGGGCTGTGATCTGGGATTTGCCATCGGAGTCTGCGGCAAGGACGGCCAGGGCGTACCGGTGGGGGATGCCCAACCGACCATTCGCATTAAGGAGCTTACGGTTGGAGGAACGTAATTCAATCCTGAAGGACATTGATTTAATTGTCATCCTGAGGCCAAGCCGAAGGATCTTACCTGTTAGCAAGGGGAAAGATCCTTCACTAAGGTTCAGGATGACATGTAAACCAGGCTCTGAAGCCCGCTCCTTCGTCGGGGCTGTAGGGCCTGCTACGGAAAGGTGAGGGCATTTTGGAATATAATTCGGAAGAAAACTTAATTAAGATGGCGGAAAATGCTCTGGAGGTTGCGGCGAAGCAAAGAGTCGCGGCTGAAGCTTTTTTGTTATATGAACGGGAGCTGGGCCTGGAGGTGGCCGGAGGTGAGGTGCAGAGCCTGAAGCAGGCCGAACAGGCGGGTATGGGCATCAGAGTTATAAAAGCCGGCCGGGTTGGTTTTGCCTATAGCAGTGACCTGTCGGACCGGGCGATACGTGAGACCGTCGACCATGCCATTGCCATTGCTGATTATACCTCGACCGATAAATACAATGTGTTGCCCCGTGGAAAGTTTACCTATCCGGTGGTGGAGACTTATGACCAGGGCATAAATGAAGCCAGCGTGGAAGAAAAAATAGCTTTGGCCAGGCAGGCGGAGGATTTTGCCCGGGCTCATGATAATCGGGTTACCGTAGTGGAACGGTCCGCCTATGATGATAATGAATTCATCTGTGTAATAATGAATACGGAAGGCATATGTGCGGCAGGCCGGGGCAATTATTGCGGTCAGCACATCTATCTGGTGGCCGAAGAGGACGGTGATGCCCAGAGTGGTTTTGCCATGAGAAGCAGCCAGCACTTTTCCGACCTTTCCCCGCGGGAGCTGGGGATTGAAGCGGCCATCCGGGCGGGCAGGAGCCTGGGGGCCAGAAGCATTGCTTCCGCACATTTGCCCTGCATTATGGAGCCGGCAGTAACCGCCCGGTTTATGACCATATTGGCTCAGTTGGTGGATGCCGGTGCCGTACAGAAAAATAAATCCATGCTGGCGGGAAAACTGGGTCAGATAGTAGCTGCGCCGGTAGTTAATCTGGTGAATGATGGACTTGACCCGGCCGGCATTCCATTTCCTTTTGATGCCGAAGGCGTTCCCAGCAGCAGGAACATTATTATTGAAAATGGGATATTGAGGAGCTTTTTGTATGATACTTACACGGCAGAAAAAGACGGGGTGCAATCCACCGGAAATGCGCAGCGGGCATCATTCAGGGCTCTGCCTGGCGTGGGTGCTACTAATTTTACCATAACCGGACCTAACCGGCCGGAAGCTTTAATAAGCGACCTTGAAGAGGGATTTTATATTACTGATGTAATGGGAATGCATACGGCCAATCCGGTCTCCGGAGATTTTTCCGTCGGTGCGGCCGGAATAATGATCGAAAAGGGCCGGCTGACGTTTCCGGTGCGGGGCATAACCATTGCCGGCAATCTGGGACAATTGCTGCAGGATGTAAACGCGGTAGGCAATGACCTGCGCTTTTTTGGCTCCCGGGGTGCATCTACCATTCGTCTGAAAAATTTGAGCATTGGCGGAAAGTAAAGTTAAGGGGGGATTTTGGTGCCCAGGATACTTGTAATTAACGGACCCAATCTGAATATGCTGGGAATTCGCGAAGTCGGAATATATGGAGTTAAGAGCCTGACTGAGATCAATGCGGAATTGGAACAGATAGCGCTTGAGGCCGGAGTGGAACTGGAGCTGTTTCAATCCAATCATGAGGGAGCAATTGTAGACGAAATTCAAAAAGCCTATAAACGGGTCGACTTTATCATTATCAATCCAGGCGCTCTGACGCATTACAGCATCGCCCTGTGCGACGCTTTGAAAGCGGTGGACATACCGTTTATCGAAGTGCACCTGTCCAATATTTATGCCCGTGAAGAATTTCGGCGCCACTCCCTCCTGTCTCCCCTGGCGGCGGGAATTATTATGGGCATGGGAGCCTGGGGCTATCGTCTGGCACTGGAGTCTGCGCTAAACCTGTTGCAGGGAAAACAGCAGTCTGAGTAAAAAAGCATTTTCACAATCGTGCTGCTGGGTTAAAATAAGAAAGAGTATAACAATATATAGTTTAGAGGTGTAGTACGATCAAACAGCGTATAGAAAAACTTCGCAGCTTAATGACAGAACATAATATCGATACATTTATAGTTTCTCAACCCGAGAATATTCTTTACCTGTCCGGGTTTACGTCCGGAGCTGATGCCAGACTGGTTATTACGCCGGCCCGGCAATATCTGGTGACTGATTCCCGTTACTGGGAGCAGGTGGAGAGAGAGGCTCCTGATTGGGAACTGATTAAAGAAAACCATCCGGATTTTAACAGCATGTTTGCCCTTATAGACCGGGCGGCCCGCACCGGGGTGGAAAGTCACTATATTACATATGCCGATTACCTTGGAATTAAGAGCAAACTGGGCCGGGAACCGGTTCCGGTAAATCAATTGATAGAAGAACTGCGCCTGGTCAAGGATGAAGACGAATTACAGTGCCTGAGAGATTCGGCCCATATCAGTGATGAAGTTTTTAAAGAAGCAGCCGCTTTTATTAAACCGGGTCTAAGCGAACGCCAGGTAGCCAGCTATATTGCTTATCAACTCAGAGAACATGGCTGTGCCAGGGAGTCTTTTGAGACCATAGCAGTGGCCGGTCCCAATGCCGCTTTGCCGCATGGAAAACCGGGCAGCCGCCTGCTGGCTCAGGGGGACATGCTTACAATGGATTATGGCGGCTTTTTTAAGAACTATGCCGGGGATATGACCCGGACGGTGTTTATTGGCTCCGCTTCCCCGGACAGCCGGGATAAATATATGAAGGTGCTGGAAGCGCAGCAATTGGGGGTATCACTGGTTAAACCCGGTGCGCGGTGCTCCGATGTAGACCGGGCGGTTCGTGACTGCCTGGCCCAATATGGTCTGGATGTCTATTTTGGACATGGCCTCGGACACGGAGTAGGTTTGGAAATTCACGAAGCTCCCAGACTTTCACGGTTTTGTGATACTATTTTAGAAGAGAATATGGTAGTTACAGTTGAACCGGGCATATATATCCCCGGTTGGGGAGGTATACGAATCGAGGACACGGTTATAGTCAGGAACGGGGGATGTGAGGTTATCACCCATACTGATAAAAGTTTACTTACTTTATAACATGGAGGGATACGATGATTTCGGTTAATGATTTTAAGACAGGTGTTACCATTGAAATGGATGGTCAGGCTTACCAGGTGGTGGATTTCCAGCATGTAAAGCCTGGTAAAGGCGCTGCTTTCGTGCGGGCCAAGCTTAAGAATATAAAAACCGGCGGTTCGGTCGAAAAAACTTTCCGCGGCGGTGAGAAAGTTCCCCGCGCCCATTTGGAAAATAAGGAAATGCAGTATCTGTATAATGACGGTGAAGATTATGTCTTTATGGACACGGAGAATTTTGAACAGATCAACATCAGCAAAGAAACCATCGGTGATGGGATTAAATGGCTGTTGGAGAATATGAATATACGTATTCTGCTTTTCCAGGATAATATCATCGGGGTTGAATTACCGAACTTTGTAGAGCTGGAGGTAGTTGATACGGAGCCTGGAGTTAAGGGCGATACTGCCACCGGTGCGACCAAGAATGCTACGCTGGAAACGGGAGCGGTGGTACAGGTGCCTTTGTTCATTAATACCGGCGACCGGATCAGAATAGATACCCGTATCAGTCAATATATGGAAAGAGCTTAGGCTTGTAGGAATTTTTGGCGGAAGGTTTGCCTCTTGCTTTTTCAGTTGGGGACACACCTTCCTTTCAGGTTTGCTGCGCCAACCGAAGTAAGGAATGTCCCCGGTTGGTGGTAGGGCAAAATATATAACAGAATATATTTTTTCGTTTATTTCCTCTCTTTTATACCAATACTAAAGTATAAGTTTTGCATAATTAACTTTTTCCTATGATTAAGCAGTAACTTTGC
>NZ_DIPG01000140.1:5819-8112 GCF_002426325.1 Syntrophomonas sp. UBA5494
GAATGTCATCCTGAGGCAAAGCCAAGGATCTTAAGATTCTTAGGCTTTGGCTCGGAATGACAAATGGGGATTTTTGAAATTATACAAAACTCTAAAGTATGAGTCATTTATATATAAAAGGGAGGATTGCGTTTTGAGGGATATTTCAGAACGAGTAAGCTACCTGCAGGGCTTGAGTGAAGGTTTAAATGTATCGGACAATAGTCCGCAGGGGAAAGTCATAGCCGGTATTCTGGGTGTGTTGGAGGATGTAACCAATTCGCTGACCGATCTGCGCACCGATGTGGAAGATTTAAAAGATTATATCGAGTGCATCGACGATGATTTGACTGATCTTGAAGAACAGATTGATGATGAGGATCGTATAGAACTGGATTGTCCGGACTGCGGAGAAAGAGTATATTTTAGTGCGGATGTTCTGGATGATGACGATATGGTTGAAGTAATCTGTCCCAGCTGCAATGCAGTCGTTTATGTTAACGACGGTTCTTTCGACTTTGAACCTGCATTTATAGAGGAAGACTATGATTATGATGGTGATGAAGAGGAAATAACTGAACACTAGTTCCTCTCCCGCTAACCCGACAGGGGTGCAAATGAGACTGCACTCCTGTTTTTTTGTGTCTATTACAAATATGGCATAAATTAACCCTTATTCCAATATCTATTTAAAACAAGGGGGTTATGCTATGGCTTTTTCAGATGAAAGAATCATAAGAGAACAAATTATCCCCTATCTGGCGCTGCCGGTAAGAAAGCTGGTAGCAGGTCTGCCAGGGGAAGACCTGACCAGGTTGGAGGAAATACGCCTGCGCTGTGGAAAGCCGGTGTTATTGAAAATCGGGGAACGGGATATTTCGATTGATCCACGGGGTAATCTTACCACCAAAATCAGTGAAGGCTACCGGGTGGAGCAGGATGATATCTACCGTACCATTGCCGCTATCAGTGATAATTCCCTGTATGCTTTTGAAGAAGAGATCAGACGAGGGTACATAACTCTGCGGGGTGGGCATCGGGTAGGACTAGCAGGGCAAATTGTAATGAAAAAAGATGAAGTAAAAACTATCAAGGATTTTGGCAGTTTAGTTTTTCGTGTTGCCCGGGAAGTAAAGAATTGTGCCGAGCCGCTGTTGCATCATGTAGTCCCGCCCGGGCGTCAGGGACCCTTGAATACTATTTTGATATCGCCGCCGGGGTGTGGCAAAACCACCCTGTTAAGAGACCTGGCCCGTTTGTTGTCGAACGGAAATGGCCTGGTGCAGCCGGTAAATGTGGCTGTTATTGACGAACGCAGTGAGCTGGCCGGGTGTTATATGGGGGTACCGCAACTGGATGTCGGCCCCCGAACTGATGTTTTGGATGCTTGTCCCAAAGCGGCCGGGATGATAATGGCTCTGCGTTCTCTCTCACCCCGGGTAATAATTACCGATGAGATCGGCCGCCGGGAAGATGTGGATGCCGTAGTGGAGTGTCTTAATGCGGGGGTTACAGTTATAACCAGCGCTCATGCGGCCAATGCCGCCGAGCTGCAGAAAAGGCCCCTTTTAAGCGAAATGCTGGAACGGGGTGCATTTAAAACCGGTATAGTACTTTCGCGCCGCTACGGACCCGGAAGTGTGGCCAGTATTGAGAGGTGGGGCTGATGCTTTTGAAAATGATGGGTACAGTGCTGGTGATCGGGGGGCTGGGGTTTTATGGAGTATCCCGGGCCGGCAGCAGTGAAAGGCGAGTGGGGCAGCTTATTAACCTGCGTTTGTCCCTCAATTTTTTGGAAAAAGAGATAACCTGTACCCATACTCCGCTTAGCCGCGCCCTGCTTAAAACGGCCGGATTTACCGATTGGCCGGTAAGCTTGCTCTATAAGGAAACAGCCGGGAATTTAAATAAAAAGAACCTGACTGCGGGCGAAGCCTGGAGTCAGGGACTGGGCAAGTTATCTTCCCGCTCCGATCTTAAGCCGGTTGATTTGGAACTGCTCCGCTCGGCCGGGCCGCAGCTGGGCATGTCGGATACCCTGGAACAAAGCAAATTTCTGGCCTTGATTCAGGAAGAGCTTGCGGTTCAGATTGAGAGAGCCCGCCGGGAAGCGGATACGGCCCGGCGGATCTGGACCTATGCCGGTTTTATTGCCGGAGCCATGATCGTGTTGTTGGTTATCTGAAAACCGGACATGTCTCACCGCCGGTTTAGTAAATGAGAGTTTGCATAATTAACTTTTCCTATGATTAAGCAGTAACTTTGCGCATGTCATCCTGAGGCAAAGCCGAAGGATCTTGCAGTCTCCGAGATG
>NZ_DIPG01000140.1:8269-11111 GCF_002426325.1 Syntrophomonas sp. UBA5494
ATGACAAATGGGGTTTTGGGAATTATGCAAAACTCCCAAATAAAAAGGGGGCAGGGATAGTGGATATAAATATTATTTTCCGGGTAGCAGGGATTGGGATTCTGGTATCGGTTCTGTGTATTGTTCTGAAACAGGCCAACAAGGAAGAACAGGCCCAGTTGTTAACCCTGGCCGGCGTAGTGGTGGTGCTGATCATCGTAGTTCAGCTCATGAACCAGTTATTTACCACGGTTCGTTCGGTATTCGGTTTGTAGGCCCAACCTCTTTAGCGTCCATGATACGAAAAAGGGGCGATAGCAGTGGAAATAGCTCAAATAGTAGGATTAGCTCTGGTTACAACTGTTCTATTACTCATACTCCGGCAGGAAAAGCCGGTCATGGCAGTGCTGCTTAGCATAGTATTCAGTGTGGTTATCTTTATCTTCATGATAGGAAAGATAACCGCCATTCTTGATATCATGAAGGAATTGGTTAACCGGGCGGGAATTAATTACTTTTTCCTGGCCACGGTTTTAAAAATACTGGGGGTTGCCTATCTGGGGGAATTCGCCTCAGCTATCTGCAGCGATGCCGGTGAACAGGCCGTAGCCCGAAAAGTAGAATTTGCCTCCAAGATTATCATAGCGGTACTGGCCTTACCCATAATCGTAGCCATTATCGAGTCGCTGATGGAATTATTGCCTAAATAAAGTCATGTCACGCTCTGCCCAACTTTGAGCCGAAATGGAGCAGGAAATGAGGAGTGCTGGTGAAGAGATACTTGTTTACATCACTTTTAATCTTACTGCTGGGCATCATGGTACCTGCAGCGGTGGCGGCGGAAGACCAGGCTGATTCTGAAAGCGATGCTGCCTTTACTTTGCAGGAGGCGATGCAAAGCCTTGATCTGAAGGCTATGGATGAATACAAGAGCATGATCGATGGTGAAGTAAATTCTTATCTGCAACAGAAACCGGTCAGTGCCTGGATAGCCGATTTTATCAAAGGGGATTGGAACTTTGATTTACAGGAGACGGCACGCAATCTGCTGCAATTTTTCTTTAAGGAGGTTACGGCCAATTCCGGTTTATTGGGTAAACTGATTGTCCTGTCGGTGCTGGCGGCCTTGCTGATCAATCTGCAGACTTCTTTTTCTTCCGGAGTGGCAAAAGTATCCTATATGGCGTGTTTCCTGGCTCTGTGCGCAATTGCCCTGGGCTCTTTCAAAGTGGTTTTATCCATCGGCCAGAATACCATCGACAACATGGTTGCATTTATGCTGGGAATGCTGCCCCAGATGATGGTGCTGGTGGCTGGGCTGGGCAACATCAATACATCGGTAATGCTTTTTCCGGTCCTTATGACTACTGCTACCGCTTTTGCCAATGCCATTAAAAACATAGTTTTTCCGCTCATTATTATGTCGGCCATCCTCCATCTGGTCAATCACATGTCTGATACCGTAAAAGTGGAGCGGCTGGCCAAATTTTTTACCCAGATGGCGCAGATCTGTCTGGGGTTTTTCGTAACCATTTTCGTAGGAATGGTTACATTACGGGCTTTGTATGGTGCCGTATTGGACAAAGTGGCGTTACGTACGACCAAGTTCATAACGGACAATACTATTCCTATTATTGGGAAAATGGTGTCTGATACACTGGAAGTAGCGGCGGGCTATGTCGTGATGCTTAAACAGGCTCTGGGTATTTTTGGGGTATTAATAGTCTTTGGCCTAATAATTTTTCCTTTGCTGAAAATAGCGGCCATTGCCCTGATCTACCGCCTTACGGCGGCACTAGTGGAACCCATGGGGGATGCCCGGACGGCTGCGTTTCTCGAAATCATGAGTACCCACCTGCTGTTAATGCTGGCAGCCATAGCGGCGGTGGGATTGATGTTTTTTATAATGATCGCCATAGTGGCAGGAATATCCAACTCCATGTACATGTTGAACTGAGCGGGGGATGATGGTATGGAAGTTTTGGTGCAAATTGTCAGAAACCTGCTGGTTATTATCATGGTGGCCAGTTTTTTGGAACTGCTGCTGCCGGATGGGGGCATAAAACCATTTGCCCGTTTGGCTATGGGCCTTTTTATACTGATAGCTATTTTAAATCCGGCCCTCAGTCTGCTCTATGAGAACCGTGAATTCAAAATTAATCTCTGGGATTATGAGGCGAACCAGCTCCAAAATGAAGAAATTCTTCAGGCCGGTAAAGAAATTAATCAGCGTATAATAACTGCCGACAGCGATGCCATCAAAACCAGGGTGGAAGGGCAGATAGGCGCCATGGCCATGCTGGTGCCGGGGGTGGAGGAGGTAGATATTAAAGCCGGGGTAGACAGCAGCGGTGCGATAACCAGACTCGATTTAAAAGTAATACCGGGAAATGGCAGCGGGACTGATGATGAAAAAATAAATGTTTTTTCCGGTCAGGCCGGACTGTCCGAAGAAGAACAGGAACGTATGCGGCAGAAGATCATTAATCTGGTGCAAAACATGTATGGCTTTCAAAATGTTGACATAGATATAAAGTTCGAGGGAGGCTGAGATGTTTGGAAGAATGGATAAGAGGGATCAAGGAAGAGACCGGGGAAAAGTTTTCCCTGCGCAGTAAAAAAGGCCGCTACCTGATTGTAATTGTGGTCTGTCTTGGCCTGCTGGCCCTGTTATGGCCTGCCCCCAATCGTTCCGGTACCCAGCAGAGCGTATCCCGTCCCAACGGCGGGACCGGAGGCAGTATAAAGGAGCAAATGCAGGCGGAACTGGAGACTATCTTGTCTCAGGTTGATGGTGCCGGGAAGGTTGAGGTAAGAATGACACTGGCTTCAGATGGATTGAAAAACTATGCGGTTAACATCA
>NZ_DIPG01000140.1:11244-12173 GCF_002426325.1 Syntrophomonas sp. UBA5494
AACCAGGAAGACGGAAGAAAAAGATTACAAAGGGGTGGAGAGAACCATTGATGAACAGAATACAGTCAAAGATTTGGCTGTTTCCGGAGGGGAATCACTTTTGGTCGAACAAAAGTCCCCGCAGATTTTGGGTGTACTGGTAGTAGCCGATGGTGCCTGTGATCCGATGGTCAAGGAAGAGCTTACCAATGTAACTGCTACTTTGCTCAACCTTTCCGCCTATCAGGTAAGGGTAGCAGCACGCCGGCCGAATGCAGAAAGGGGTGCGAGCCGATGATTCAGATGATTAATGGGAAGAAAATATTGGGCTTGGCAGTAATTTTGCTGCTGGCAGGAATAATATGGTTTTTAGTTCTCCAGGGAAAGGACACCAGCCCAAATGAAGTACCGGAGGTTGGTATAGAGCCGGGTATCGAAATTCAAACTAAAGCGGCCGAGGCTGGGAGTATAAGCTTTTTTGCCGAATACCGGATGGAGCGGGAGCGCACCCGGAGCAAACAGATAGAATTATTGCGGGAGATAATTAACCAGAATTCGCAGGGCAAAGCCCGGGAAGCCGCTTCACTTCGCCTGGTAAGTATTTCCGAGGATATGGAAAAGGAAATGAAGGCTGAGAATCTGGTGAAATCAAGTGGTTACAAAGAATGTGTTGTTATCATCCAGTCCAGTGAGACCACGGTAGTATTGAAGGCTGAGTCTTTAAGTCAGGAACAGGAGGATGAAGTCAAACAAATAGTGGGTACGTCAATTATGCAAGAAAAAAGTAAGATAAATATTATAGTAAGGAAATGAAATCGGGGGGGTTGTATACAGTGATAAATGATTGAAATAAATTTGATTTGTTTTTATAATATTATCAATCGGACTAAAGGTACGCTGCTCAGGCCGAAGGCCTGAGACGTTTTGTATATAGGTGCTTTTGTATATTT
>NZ_DIPG01000140.1:12263-12745 GCF_002426325.1 Syntrophomonas sp. UBA5494
TATTTGCATACATAAAACATCAGAAAATCGGTTGTTCCCTGCCAATTTTGGTTAGGATTTCAGATAATTGCAGCAGTTGCTTATTTAGGGAGGCCAAATATGAGTAAAATTAAAATAACCGATACCAGTCTCAGGGATGCCCATCAGAGCCTGTGGGCGACCCGGATGACGATTGATGATATGCTGCCGGTCCTGGAGGATTTGGACGAGGTAGGCTATCATTCGCTGGAGGTATGGGGCGGAGCGACCTTTGATGTATGCATCCGTTATTTAAAGGAAGACCCCTGGGAAAGATTAAGAGCTATTCGCAAGCATGTTAAAAAGACCCGTTTGCAGATGCTCCTCAGAGGTCAGTCACTGGTGGGCTATTCTCACTATCCGGATGATGTGGTGGAGAAATTCGTAGCCAAAGCGGCCGATAATGGCATCGATATTTTTCGGATGTTTGATGCTTTGAATGATATCCGCAACCTGGAAAAAGC
>NZ_DIPG01000140.1:12854-17591 GCF_002426325.1 Syntrophomonas sp. UBA5494
TAATGATATCCGAAATCTGGAGACGTGCATGAAGGCAGTCAAGAAAACCGGCATGCATGCCCAGGCCTGCGTAGTCTATACGGTTAGTCCGGCGCATTCGATTGATCATTTTGTAAATACCGCTCTGGCTTTAAAGGATATGGGAGCAGATTCCATATGTGTTAAAGATATGGCTGGTTTACTGGCTCCTTATGCTTCATTTGAACTGGTGCGTCTGCTGAAGGAAAAAGTCGGATTGCCGGTTCAGCTGCATACCCATTATATTGGCGGTCTGGCCATTGCTTCCATTATGAAAGCGGCCGAAGCCGGTGTCGATATTGTTGATACTGCCAGCGTGCCCATGGCTTTTGGTTCATCCCAGCCTCCGGTGGAAACTATTGTTCGTGCCCTGCAGGGGTCGAAGTGGGACACGGGCCTGGATCTGCATAAACTTTTTACCATTGCCAATTATTTTGAACAAATACGCAAACATAAAGGGTTTGAACGTGGAGTTACCAAGATATCTGATATGAAGGTTTTTGAACATCAAGTTCCGGGTGGTATGATATCAAACCTGATATCGCAGCTGGAAGAGCAGAAAGCCTCCGATCGTCTGGACGAAGTTTTGAACGAGATACCGAAGGTAAGAAAGGATCTGGGTTATCCGCCTCTGGTCACACCTACCAGTCAGATAATTGGAATCCAGGCGGTACTGAATGTATTAATGGGTGAGAGATATAAATTATGTCCCGGCGAGGTTAAGGATTATGTGCGCGGCCTGTATGGCCGGCCACCCGTAGTTATAAGCGACGCAATTAAGGGGAAAATAATAGGACAGGAAGAAGTAATAACCGGTCGTCCGGCTGATTTTCTGGAACCGGGCTGGGAAAAAGGCAAAAAGGAGATTGGAGCGACGGCTGAGAGCGAGGAAGATGTCCTGACCTATATTTTATTCCCGCAGGTAGCGTTAAAATTTTTTGAATACAGGCAAAATCGTGATGCGGAAGATGTTCCGCAGATATCATCCTGGGATGAGGTAGGGGAAGAAATAAAACCGCAAGAAACGGTTGCTCCGCCTGCACCCAGAATAATTAAGAAAGCCCACAGGGGAGATGAAGAAATGAATCTGGATGAAATTAGAGAACTAATGCTTCTATTGGACCAGACCGGTATTGGTGAACTGGATCTGCAAAAAGACGATTACCGGTTAATTCTGCGTAAAGCGGTTGGGGCAGTTCAAGCGGTTAACCGCTCGGACAACCCTACTGAAGATGTGGTGGTCAAAAATGAACCTTCCGAAGTCAAGCATAATTTGACCGAGGTTACGTCACCTATGGTAGGTACATTCTATCGCTCGCCTTCTCCGGATGAAAAGGCTTATGTTGTAGAAGGACAGCATGTGGAGAAGGGGCAGACCCTATGTATAATCGAAGCCATGAAACTTATGAATGAGATCAAGGCTGAGGAGCCCGGCACCATAGTCGAGATATGTGTTGAAAACACGCAGCCGGTTGAGTTCGGATCGGTATTGTTCCGTATAGAAAAAGATTGATACTGGGGGTAAAGTACTTGTTTTCCAAAATACTTATTGCTAATCGGGGAGAAATTGCCCTCAGGATAATTAGAGCCTTCCGTGAGCTTGGAATAGATACGGTGGCCGTATATTCCACTGCCGACAAGGACAGCCTGCATGTTCAACTGGCGGATGAAGCAGTGTGCATTGGTGAGGCACCTGCCCAGCAAAGTTATCTTAACATACCCAATATTCTGGCGGCCGCCAATATAACAGGTGCGGACGCGATTCACCCCGGTTATGGATTTATGGCTGAGAATGCTTATTTTGCCGAGTTGTGTCAGACCAATGATATAAAATTTATCGGACCCCGCCCGCAGGTTATTCAGACCATGGGCGACAAGATAAAAGCCAAGGAATGTGTTAAAAAGGCAGGTGTGCCCCTGGTACCGGGAAGCGAGGGGGCAGTGGAGAATTATAAGGAAGCGGCCGGTCTGGCCGAACAGATTGGGTATCCGGTGCTGATAAAGGCTTCGGCCGGAGGCGGCGGCAGAGGCATGCGTCTGGCCCACAGTACGGCAGGCTTGAAAGAAGCCATACAAACGGCCAGAGCAGAGGCCGGTGCGGCCTTTGGCAATAACGAAGTATATATGGAAAAATATATAGAAGAACCTCGACATGTAGAAATTCAAATCTTGGCCGATGAGCACGGTAATGTTATACACTTGGGAGAAAGAGACTGCTCCATTCAGAGACGCAACCAGAAATTGCTGGAAGAATCGCCTTCTACTCTGGTGGATAACGAGTTCAGGGAACGTATGGGGCAGGTTGCGGTTCAGGCCGCCCAGGGCGTAGGCTATAGCAGTGCCGGAACCATCGAGTTCCTGGTCGATAAACACAAGAACTTTTATTTTATGGAGATGAACACCCGGGTACAGGTAGAACATGCGGTTACGGAAATGGTAACCGGAATAGATATAGTAAAGGAACAAATCAGGATAGCGGCGGGAGAAAAATTAAGTTACACCCAGGAAGATATCAAGCTGAATGGATGGGCTATCGAATGCCGGATTAATGCTGAAGATCCTTATCATGATTTTCGCCCTTCACCGGGCCGGGTGGGACAATATCTGATTCCGGGGGGACCCGGGGTACGGGTTGATTCATGCATTTACAGTAATTATCAGATTCCTCCTTTTTATGATTCCATGATAGCCAAACTAATCGTGTGGGGTAAAGACCGCCCTGAAGCCATTGCCCGGATGAAAAGAGCCTTGAATGAATTCAAAGTGGAGAATTTGGTAACCACGATTCCGTTTCATCTGAAGGTATTAGATAATGCCTTTTTCCGTAAAGGTGAAATATATACAAATTTTATTCAACGCCGTATGGATGACGAGTTTTAGGCAGTTAAATGGTCAGAAAAGTTTAATTCTATTTGCTATTGGGTAAGATTCTGGTAAAATAGCGGTATAAATTAACTGGAGGTGAGAATATGGAAACGCCGAAGTCTGAAATAAACAACCAGCTCGGTTCCATTCGTATTGCTGATGAGGTGGTTTCTACCGTGGCAGGTCTGGCGGCCATCGAAGTTGAAGGAGTATCTTCACTTAGCGGCGGCTGGGGAACGGATTTTGTAGAAAAACTCGGCAGAAAAAACTTTGGCAAAGGCATCAAGGTAGAGACGATCGACGACCAGACCAGTATTAATATATACATAACGATCTCTTTTGGCTATCCTATTCCTAAAGTAGCGGAGGACGTTCAGCAGGAAGTGAAAACAGCCGTGGAAACCATGACCGGACTAACTGTATCCGCGGTTAATGTTCACATCGTAGGCGTGGCTCTGAAAAAGAATGCAGCTGACCAGGATACAAACGACACTGAGTTTGAGTAAATGATTAATTTTGCAGTATTAACCCCCTGTACATTTTCAGGGGGTTATCTGTCTTATTCGGCTGAAAGGAGATGTTGGAATGCCTGTACTCTGGCGCGTAGTACTGTTTATCTATAATTTGTTGTTGCTTATTGTGGCGGGCAGTGTGGTGATGAGTGCTTTTGGCATGGGACAACCCCTGGCTTATATTAATGCCGCCTTTGCTACTTCGCAGAATCGTATGATGGCTGGAGTGGTAGGGATTATACTGGTGGTGCTGGCTATAATCTTGCTGGGATGGGGGCTGAAATTTAAAAGAAGCGCTCAATCCCTGGTTATTGACAGCAATCTGTCAGGTGAAATCTCCATAACCGTACCGGCCATTAAAACGATAATCATGCGAGCAGTTAAAAAAGTAGAAGGCATCAAAGAGATCAGACCGGTGGTCAGCAACCGGCCGGACGGGTTGCAGATCTATTTGCATCTCATGGTTAATCCGGACTACAGCATGGAAGAAATGGGGCAGTCCATTCAGAAGGTGGTCAAAGAGTACGTAGAGAAGATTGGCGGCGTCCAGGTGGCTGCGGTCAAGATACTGGTAGATGACTTCAAAGCCGAGCGAAAATAACATAGCAGACAAGGAGGTATTACCATGTGGGAGAAATTTCTGGCATACATACTGCAGGAACATCGTGGAAAGACTATGGGTATTGTGCTGGGACTTATTGCCAGCATAATTTTTATAAACTATGGCTTCTGGCGATCGCTCTTTGTTATTTTCTGCATCATAGTAGGATATATTATCGGTAAAAAAATAGATGAAAATAAAAGTTTTGACAGCTGGTTAAAGCAGATGTTTAAAGAAAAGTAGCTTTGGAAGGGGATTAATTTGAGTAGAAGAAAGGCACGGGAAATAGCTTTCAAAGTATTATTTCAGGTAGATCAGGTCGATGCAGACGCCCGCGCAGCTTTTAATTATCTGGTGGAACAAACGCCATTGGAGGATAACAATCGGGATTTCTCCTGGCAGTTGGTGGAAGGATGTCTACAGAGCTTACCCGAAATTGACGAGAAAATTACTAAATATTCACGCGAGTGGTCATTGAGCCGCATGCTGTCGGTAGATCGTAATGTAATGCGGCTGGCCTGTTACGAAATCCTGCATATGACCGAGACTCATCCGGTGGTAGTGATAGATGAAGCCATTGAAATAGCCAAGCGTTATGGAAATGAGAACTCGGGTGGTTTTGTTAATGCGATTCTGGATAAAATACTGGGTGAAAAGAAATGAATTACATTCTGGGGATTGACACCAGTGCTTATACCACATCACTTGCACTGGTGGACGAAAACCATCAGCTGGCAGCAG
>NZ_DIPG01000140.1:17699-18156 GCF_002426325.1 Syntrophomonas sp. UBA5494
CATGCTCCTTCAGGTCAAGGAGGGGGAACGCGGCCTGCGCCAGTCGGAAGCACTCTTTCAACATGTTAAAAATCTGCCGGGTCTATTTGCCCGCATTTTCCAACGGGATGAACCCAAGATCTCTGCAGTCGCGGTAAGCGCCTTTCCCCGCAACCTTCCGGGAAGCTACATGCCGGTATTCATGGCCGGACTCTCCCAGGCCCGTTCGATCAGTTATGTGAATCACATACCCTGTTACGAAGTAAGCCATCAGGAAGGACACATCATGGCCGGGGTTTACGGTAATCAGGAATTGCTGCAGCATGATTCATTCCTGGCGGTACATTTTTCCGGAGGGACTTCCGAAGTGCTAAGGGTAACAGCAGGAAAAGATTCCTTCTTTAAGATTGAACTTACACAGTCCGGCAGTGATCTGCATGCCGGACAACTGGTGGACCGGGTAGGAGTTGCCCTGGGT
>NZ_DIPG01000140.1:18378-18700 GCF_002426325.1 Syntrophomonas sp. UBA5494
GCTTTGGACTTTATCAATAAGGGGTATCCCCACGAGCAGATTGCACTGGCTTTATTTAAAATGATAGCCAATACCCTGGAAAAAATACTTTTGTCAGAATACGAGCAATCAGGCTTCAAGGACGTACTTCTGGTGGGAGGAGTAATGGCCAACGGCATAATCAGGGAACGCTTGCGCAAACGCCTGGAACATCCGGCCGTAGGAATGAAACTGTATTTTGCCGCCCCCGCTCTCTCCACCGACAACGCTGCCGGGGTAGCCCTTTTGGGCAGCTATCTGTACCAGCAGGGTTAGTGAGGAGTTCAACACAGAAGGACACTGA
>NZ_DIPG01000050.1:0-372 GCF_002426325.1 Syntrophomonas sp. UBA5494
ACCCCAACAAACATTTCCACGAAATCAGAACCGCTGATTGAGAAAAACGGCACCCCGGCCTCTCCGGCGACGGCTTTCGCCATCAGGGTTTTGCCGGTTCCCGGCGCTCCGAATAATAAAACCCCTTTAGGGATTTTAGCCCCCAGCTGTAGGAATTTTTGTGGATTCTTAAGNNGCTCCAGCGACATCCTTGAAGGTTACCTTAACATCATCCTGCGACATCAGGCGCGCTTTGCTGCGGCCAAACTGCATCACCCGGTTGCCGCCCCCCTGGGTCTGGTTCATTATGAACATCAGGAAGGCAATCAAAATCACGATGGGCAGCAAAGTGGTCAACAAAGTCATCCAGATCGAAGGCGGCGGTACCGGCTG
>NZ_DIPG01000050.1:490-23992 GCF_002426325.1 Syntrophomonas sp. UBA5494
GGCACGTTCTTTTCCCGCAATACCTTAATGATATCGGTTTCCTTTGAAACCGTGGCGGAAAACTTGGTGCCGTCCTTGAGATCTCCGGTAATCTCGTAAACCAATTCATCCACCTGCACCTGGGCAGAAGCAACTTGCTCACCGACTATCAGATTATAAAAATCCGGTTCGGAAAGCTCCTTGATCTGTTCATCAGGGCTGGAGGTAAATTTTATGGCAAAGACCGCCAGCAGTACGATCAGTACATATATGGCTATGTTCTTCAGGGCTCGATCCAAAATTTTTCCTCTCCTTTGAAAGACTGAGAATTTCCGTAATATTTTAGCATATACACCCGGTCAATGCAATTGTCACCTGTTGTGCGGCCTATTTAGACCTGGTCTGTTTTATTTAGTCTTTCCCTTTTTATCACCAGAATGTACTCGGTCTGAGAAGTTACCCAGGCATCATTATCGACAGCCTGACCGACCAGGGCATAAATCCGCCCTAGGTCTGATGCCAGGATGGGAATCCTCTCCCTGTCGGCCCAGGGTATTTTGTTTTTAATGAAATACTCCTTCAATTTGGTGGAAGTGGAGGTGGGAGAGACGGCGAAACGATCACCCGGCAGGCGCGAACGCAAAAAGAGTGCTCCCTTGACCCGGTCCCAATCAAGCAAGGTGTCCCGGCTCTGGGGGCCGCACTTCTCACGGGGCAGCACAAAGCAGCTCACCAATTCACCGGTTTCCTCAATGTATACCTGCCCGGGAACCGTGAGCGGATAATTAAAAGCTACTTTTTTACGCTGTCGGGTGGTAAAGACCAGCTGGTCATAGACTTTGTAGACCATCAAGCCCTTCCGGAGACGAAGATAGTGAGAAGATCCCGGACTCTGGCCCAGCCTGATAATGCTGTCGATGTCTTTCTTCTCCCAGCCTTCCAATCCCGTAAGACGGCGGCAAACCGCCATTACCAAACGCCTCTGGGCGGCGGGGTGGGCTGCCGAAAAGGGCTGGATCGCTATGACCAGCCTATCCGGCCCTTCAGTTACAATTTCCTGCCAGCATCCCACTGTGAGATCTTGCAGCCAATCATCCTCCTGTCGCACGATATCAGCCAGCTGGTTTAAAGTATTGATCAACTGAGGATTATATTTCCCCCGCAGGCAGGGAATCAACTCATGTCTGATGCGATTGCGGGTAAACCTCAAGTCATTGTTGCTGTAATCCACCCCATAGGGAATCTGATTTTTACTGATATATTCCATAATCTGAGCCTTGCTGATCCCCAGCATAGGCCTGACGATATTATTGTTAATAGGAAGGATGCCGCGCAAACCCTGGATACCGCTGCCCCGCAAGAGGTGCAAAAGCACCGATTCGGCGTTGTCTTCCTGGTGATGAGCGGTCGCGATGTATTGGGCCTGGTGCCTTTGCAGGACCTCGGCAAAGAAATCATAGCGGCAAATCCGGCCCATTTCTTCCAAGGAGCGTTTATCTTCCCTGGCCAGACTGGCAATGTCTAAATGCTTCACCTCCAGGGTTATTCCCCAGGCCCGGCATTGCTCCCGGAGCAGATCGAGGTCCTCGTCGGCCTGGGATCTCAGCCCGTGATGAAGATGGGCTGCGATTAAAGTCAAATCCCAGCTGCTTTTAAGCTCTTGCATAATATGCAGCAGGGCCATGGAATCAGGCCCTCCCGATACCGCCACCACAATCTTGTCTCCTGGGCCAAACAGTTTCTGGTTTTTGATAAATCCTTTAACTTGGTTTAACATAGTGTCCTCACTAAGCAGGCTATAATTCTATGCTACCCCAGTTATGAAGGATGTCAAACCCCGGAGGTCTTTTCCGCAGAAATAATTACTGTGCCTCTGGCTGCTAAGCGATAACCGGATTAAGATTCCGCTCCAAAGCCATGCAGATTACCGTCATATCGTCTTCCGGTTTACCGTGGCATAATGTCAGGGCGCGATGAAGTATGTGCTCTGCCAGGACCTGCGGGTCGGTTTCATCCATGGTCTGCAGAAAATCCTGCACCCAGAAAGGCTCCACCGCATCCGGCAAGACTTCCACTACCCCGTCACTGAGCATTACCACCATATCCCCCGGATACAGCGCGATCTGATCCCTGAATACTTCTATCTCCTCCAGAATACCCATTGGCAGCGAACTGGCAGCGATCATCTGCACCCGCCCTTTGCGCTTGATAAACGATGGAGCCGAACCGGTTTTGACGAAATCAGCCTGCCCGGTGAACAGGTCAATCATGACCAGATCCAGAGTCGCGAAGGTCTCATTGCGCGAGCGCAAGAGCAATACCGAATTAATCGTCTGCAGCGACATATCCTGGCCAAAACCGCTGCCCAAGAGATTTTCCAGCAGCTGTATGGCCGCCTGGCTCTCCCGGCTGGCGTTTTCTCCTACTCCCATGCCATCGCTCAGGGCCACCAGTTGTTTGCCTTCTTTAAGGTTGGCTATAGTAAAGCTATCCCCGCATATGGACTCTTTCCCCACCTGAGCGGCGCCGCAGCGAACATTGTAATGATGGCAGGGAGTCAGGGTCAATTGACAGGAACTATGCCCCAACCGGGCAGGACACTGCTTATCAGCAACCGTCAGGCATTCACCCATTATTGATGAAATCACCGGTACCAGACGGGTTTCGCAACCTTTGCCGTCGCTGCAGGAGTCAGCCTGTACATGTAATGAAAGCTGTCCTCCAATGCTAATCCATGGCTGGATATCTTTAATCTCCAGCCCGCGTTCCCGGCTTCCCTTCATCAGTTTATCGCGCAAGTGGCGGTCAAATTGTGGCTTGGCCTCAATTTCCTGGGCCAGATTGCGCATGATCTGACTGATGCCGCTCAATTGGCGGGAAACCAGGCTGCGAGACTCCTTCAGTTTCCCGGCCCAGTATTCGTTGATGCGCAGGTTGTCGAACAGATACTGCACCGTATTGGCGATTTCTTTAAAATACAGGCATTTCTGGCGCAGACTGCCGGGGCACTCATCATGATTGATCACACCCTCCGCTTCTGCCAGGGCGAATACCTCCAGAATCTCCTGGGAGGTCTGGTAGCATTCCTGGCCCCAGCATCTTTCATGCTTTACACAACTCTGGCAAATACCGTGTGAAACCTGATCATAAAGATAGTGTAAATAGGACTGACCCTCAAAACTGTCATGCTGATAAGGGTTGGTATCGAAAGTCTGGCCCAGATTTTCGAAAAGGCCGGCCAACTCATCCATACGGCTGCGCACATTGGCCTTGCCGGAATCCGGCCAATAGCCCGGATTCGCCGCCGGCATTATCCCGCTAGCACTGGCCAGCGGTAGTTTTTCCTTAAAAGAAGTGGGGAGCATCACAAATAAGAGGCAGGCTATGGCTGTTTCCCATATCCCCAGAACATTTGTACGGGTCTCGGGTACAAACATGGCCAGGGCCAGATTCCCCAGCAGAAACCCTACGATTATCCCCACCCTGCCCAGGCTTCTGAACAATCCCGCCAGTAGTCCGGACAGGGCATACATCCCCAGAAATTGCGTGAAGATGCTGGAGGCCAGTGAAGGGATCAGACCCGCCATCACCCCCACCATAGTAGCGGCGCCGCTTCCCCATAAATATGCGGCTAATAATATACTGACCCGGCAGAAAACGCTGCCGGCATTCAACCCCATTATCCCTATATCATTGAGCCCCATAGCGATGCCAACCGCCACAATCAAAAAGGCGGTAACATCTTCGAACTGGAAGTCGGCTATGGATTTTCTGATCTGCACCGCTTCCCCGGCGATATTGAATACAAACACCAGCACTCCCGAGATTAAAGCTTCAAAAGTTACAACCATCCCCTGATAAAAGGAAGGCCCCTGAATTACACTGAATAAGCCTTTGCACACAATCAGGAAGGCGCTGGTTATGAGGGGATAACCCCACCATTGCCGGTCGGCAGGAATCTTCACCACCTGAATGATGATCACCAGGCTTAAAAGTGTGAACAGATTGGTAACCAGCTGCAGGCCTCCGGTAATGGTCATCATTCCCAGGCTCGCGCTGCCGGTCAATAAGATGGTTCTTCCCGGGTCGCGGCGGCCCAGAGCCACCACGAATGCAAACACAAAAGGCAGTAATTCCCCCAGAACAAAGGCTCTGGCCAGGATGAATCCGACCAGGCTGAGCATTAGATTCATGGGGATTACTGCCGGTCTAACGGTATTAAACAGGGCGGTCAGCTGTTCGCGGCCCTTTTGAAAGCTCAGCCTGGGCAAAGGGTTGGAGATCTGGCGATGCCGAACCCGTTTGCCTAGGCCTGAATCCGATACCCGTTGATAAGGATATACTTCGGTTCTTTCCACTTTACATCCCCCATCTCTTGGTCTTGTCCACCCATTATACCAACCGGTTTTTGTCAATTTTGTCATTCAGGGGGATGACACCATTGGAATTTTCCAACAAAATCATTCCTATTCAGGGGCGAAGACGGATTTTGTCTAACTCGAAGCGGATTTTGGGGACTTCAGTTCATCCATTTCCCAGATTAAGCCTTCCAGAAGGTCGCTTTCACTGACCACTGCCCAGTCTTTCTCCAATACCCGCATCAAGTTCAGCATTATCATCAATCCGTAGACAATTATATCGGCGCGTTCAGTCTGCAAACCTCGTATATTTTTCCTCTTTTCAAGAGGCATGTTCAATAAGCTGTCATAGCATTGCTGGACTTCTTCCTTCTTCAGGCGCTGTCCGTGTACCAGGCTGCTGTCATAGTCGATCATGCCATACTTCATCGCCACCGCACTGGTGGCGGTACCGCCGCAAAACACCAGGGCGGCATCAGAAAATCGCACCTTTACTTCCTTTATCTCCTCCAATATATCCATAATCTGTCTCTCAGTAATTTGAATCTCGGCCCCTTTTACCGCACCCAGAGGCAGAGATCTCACATAAAGGTCCTCTTGAGAGTAGATCAATTCCGTACTGCCCCCTCCCAAGTCTGCCACCAGGAGGGGCCGGTCCAGCAGCAAGCTTTTCTGCACTCCCTTATAGGTCAAATGGGCCTCTTCCTCCCCGCTGATGACTTTGACCTCTTTGTGCAGCCGCAGCCGGCACAACTCTTCAAACCAGGCACGGTTGGCGGCTTCTCGAACTGCGCTTGTAGCTACTATAAGGTAGTCCGCCACCCCTTTTCGGCTGATGGCATCTTGGAACCGGCCCAGGCACTGCAGAGTACGCTCCGCCGCCTCCGGGCTGATTTGCCCGCTGCTGGAAAGACCTGCTCCGATACGGGTGGTTTTCATATCCCGGTACAGTACCTTGAACCCGCCGTTTTCTATTTCGGCAATCATTAACCGGCATGAATTAGTGCCTATATCTATACTGGCGTATTTCATGTGCTTTCTCCTTTATACATGTAAAAAAGCACTTCCCAACGGAAGTGCTTCGATAAACGTTTAAACTACTGGTTATTTCTACGCCGACGCGGTTCAACCTTATTTTTTAAAGGCTGCATGCGCTCATCGCTCTCTTTGAGGAATTTGGCGATTTTATCATCCAGACTCAAATGAGTCCCGTGTTTATGCCCAGGGACATAATGCCTTTCTCCCGACCCGGCCCTATCATTTGGAGCCGTATCCCGACTGGGGTTGCTTCGAGGTGGAGGAGCCGGGTTAGCCTGTTTGATCGACAACCCGATTTTTTTACCCGCAACATTGAGCACCTTGACCTTTACCATATCACCTTCCTGGATAAAATCCTTGACATTTTTTACATAGGTGTTGGCAATCTCAGAGATATGAACCAGTCCGACCATGCCCCCGGGCAACTCAATAAAGGCTCCAAAATTGGTTATCCCCTGAACTCTCCCTTCCAGGATGGCGCCGGGCACCATATTCGTTTGTTCTGTCGGCATATAACTAAATGTCCCCCTCGGAATTCATAAAGTTTCACTAGGTTCATTGTATTATGCGCCGCAGGAGTAGTCAACATTATTAGTGGCATTTATGGGCTTCATGAGTCGTCTGTCTCCATTTCCATCAACACTTTTTCTCCCTTTTTCACCATCCCCAGTTGTTCGCGGGCGATCCGTTCCACAACCAGGGGACTACTGAGCTTGTCCTTCTGCTCTGCCAATTCCTGGTTAATCTGCGCGGCTTCCAGCTTTTTTTGTTCTAAAGCCTGCTTCTGACCGTCCAGTTTCCAAATGGTGTAGACTCTTGGTATCAAGGTCACAGCAAAAAACCCCAGCATAAGTGTAACAATGATGAGCCGCGCCTTGGGCTGCTTAATAAGATTCAATGTCGGTCTCCTCCTCGTGCATCAGGCCTAAAATGTCCCCCGGAATAACAATGACCACCTCATATCCTTTGGAGCGCGCACGATTATACAATGTTGCCACCGTACTGGCGCCAATTTGCAAAGTCTTTGCTATCTCTGGCGTTGATTTACCCATTTCTTTTAAGGCCACTACTTGCTTTTCCCTGAAACTCAGCTTTTCCGCGCCTCTGATCTCTATCTTCATGCTGCCTTCTTATCCACAATTTTTCCACATGCTGTGGACAATTATTGTACATAATATGTTCTCTATAGGTTCTTGCAGAGGTGGTATAATTCCTGCTTGGCATGAAGATTTTATTTTTCTTCTTCGTCGGGTTCTGCCGTTTCACGCATTTTCTCAAACCAAGCCAGAACCTTTTTCTTAAGCCAGCGCCAGGGAGTGCCTAATCTGTAGGTGACCGCTCCAATGAAAGCTACGTTTAGCCGGGCAGCCTTACGCATCAAAGGCTGGGTTTTAGGGGCTATAGTCTGAAAATAGATGAAAATGCCGCTGAACAATGCCAGGATGATATAAACCCGGATCTCCCCCTGGTTGATAATCAACAAAAGGGTAAAGACCAGCAGCAGGATCAATACCCAGACCAGAAAATCAAACAGGTATAAAAGCCATCTACCACAGGAAGACAGGGCCATGCTGTACTGGTAAAACTGAAATACCATACCGGCAACCAACCCTACCAGGAGGGTAAAGACAAACGGCTCAATCTGGGCCAAAAGCCAAATCAACCATAACCCTCCCTCTTTTTAATCTCTTTTTTGGCATCTATTTCAAGAGCCTCTGGATGATGTTTTTGCCACGGGATTTCAGATCGCCGGACTGGGTTTTGTATTCGATGCTGGTAATGCTGCCATCAACAGATACTTTTCCATCATCCAAGTTGAGATTGCTGACATGCATGTTCTCCCCGGTTATGTATAAATAACCCAGGCGGCTTTCAATAATTATTTCCTTTTCATCAAAGGTACTTACATTAGTGACCCCGCTTATTTCCATGTGTTCTCGGTTAAATAACATAAGACTGTGTTCCGCCATAGAATTCCCCTCCTTAGCATAATAGGGACTTGAGAATTCGTCCCGTCGATACCTATACCATAACAATATGCGTCAGGGTATGGCTTTTATGCTAGCTGTGCAGGATCCAGAAAATACGAAATCGCCCTGGTTTCCCGGGGCGATTAATTAATCTAATATTCTATACAAAGTCTTGGCATCAGTGGCTTTGACGTTTTCTTTGATCTCAAGAACTTCCAAACGGGTCTGTTTGTTTCCAATCGAAAGGGTGATGACGTCCCCTTTTTTCACTTCAGTAGCTGGTTTTGCCACCCGGTCGTTGATCAGCACCCGATCGCTTTCAGCGCAATCCTTGGCAACACTGCGTCGCTTGATTAAGCGTGAAACCTTAAGATATTTGTCCAATCGCATCTTAAAGGATCGCTTCTTTAAACCCTTTGCCAACTCTAAAAGCAGGAACTTTGGTGGCGGCAATATTAATTTCTTTACCGGTTTGAGGATTCCGTCCTTTGCGAGCCTGACGATCCCGCACCTCAAAGGTTCCAAAGCCGATTAACTGAACCTTGTCCCCTGTTTTCAACGCGTCCTCAATGCTGCTGATGAAGGCGTTTACGGTCTTCTCAACATCTTTTTTGGTCATCCCGGTCGCTGCTGCCACATCTCCAATTAAATCGGTTTTGTTCAATTCTATTCCTCCCTATGCAAGTTTTGGTAATTATATTAACGCTTATTCGCTGTATAAAGGCGAACTCCTGCAAAACCCATACAAAATTTTCTAAATAATGCCAGGGCCTTACAGTCCCTGGATTTTGGCTTCATCCCACAGGGCGTCCATCTCTTCCAGGGTCATGTCTTTTAGATCTTGACCTCCGGCCTTGGCCTTGGCCTTGGCCTCAATATAATTGAAACGGCGTACAAATTTATCATTAGTGGCTTGCAGAGCCTCTTCAGGTTCGATCTTTTTCATGCGGGCCACATTTACCAGAGCGAAAAAAACGTCACCCATTTCTTCCATCATTTCATCCGAGCTTTCCGCCCGGCCCAGTTCATCGATTTCTTCTTTCAGCTTTTCTATAGCACCTTCAGCGTCTGGCCAATCAAACCCTACCCGGGCCGCTTTCTCCTGAATTTTATAAGCCCGCAGCAAAGCCGGAAGCATAACCGGAATACCTTCCAATATGGTTTTCTTGCCCTCATCTTTTTTAAACCCCTCCCAGATTTCCAAGACCTGGCTGCTGGTTTGCAGCGACAGGTCGGAGAATACATGAGGATGGCGGTTTATCATCTTTTGCGATACGGTATCAGCTACCTGGGCCAGATTAAAATGCCCTTCCCGTTCAGCCAGGGCGGCGTGAAATACCACTTGCAAGAGGAGATCTCCCAATTCCTCCCGCAGTTGGCTCATTTCCCCTGACTTTATGGCCTCCACCACTTCATAACACTCTTCGATCAGATACCTGGACAGTGATTGGTGGGTTTGTTCGCGGTCCCAGGGGCAGCCGTTGGGGCTTAACAACCTGTCCATTATATTTACGAGTTCTTCAGTCTTGCTGCCTATTTGGCCCACGGCTAATTCCTCCTTATTATCTGCCTCTAAGGCGTTTTAACATGTCATAGTCCATTTCTCGAGTTAATATCAGCAAGATCAGGTA
Organism: Syntrophomonas sp. UBA5494; assembly: GCF_002426325.1. Taxonomy (NCBI): domain Bacteria; kingdom Bacillati; phylum Bacillota; class Clostridia; order Eubacteriales; family Syntrophomonadaceae; genus Syntrophomonas; species Syntrophomonas sp. UBA5494. Next base: position 9,467 of record NZ_DIPG01000050.1, read on the forward strand.
GACAATCATCCCGCACAGTACGGCCAGCAATGTCGCCATATGGGATCCTATATCGAAGCCCAGCAGCCAATAATAAAAACTGCGGGTTGACAGGGCCATTATGAGGGTAGCCAGTATTAGCTTAAACATACGTCCTATTTCATATTGAATGCCGGTGGATTTTTTTAAGGAAATAATATTGAGCAATGAGCCCAGAGTAAAAGCCAGGACTGTGCCGATGGCGGCCCCGCGGATATTTAAGGCAGGCACACTGGTCAAGGAGTAATTGAAGATTACTTTAAGGACACCGGTAATAATCAGATGACGCATAGCTATTTCCGGCCTGCCAATACCTTGCAGGCCGGCACTGGAGATCTGAAAGGCTGCCAGAACAATAGCTGAAAAGGCCAGGGGTTCCAGGGGTACTCCGGCTTCCGCGTGTCCGTAGAGCAGGTCACAGATGGGAAAGGCCAGTATATACAGACCGGCGGCGGCGGGAAAGGAAATCATCATACCCGCTCTGAAACCGTGGTTCAAACGTTCGTTCAATAGTCTGCGGTCCTGTCTGGTCAGGGCTTCTGATATGGCAGGAACCAGACTGGTGGATATAGAGATGGTAAATATGGTGGGAAGACTGATCAGAACCGCGGCCATTCCGGCCAGGTAGCCATAAAGCGCGGTAGCCTGCGAGGTGCTGTAGTTCAAGGCCAACAAACGCCCCGGCACGATGACCGCATCTAGCATCTGCACCAATGGCAAGACCACAGCTCCAAATGAGACCGGTACGGCCAGGCGAACCATCTCCGTAGCCAGGGTCCAGGGAGGAGTTGAAGTATGCAGCAAGTTCAGCCCGGCCTGTTTTTGCTGTTGGCGGTGCCAATTATAAAACACGACCAGAACCAGCAAGCCGCCTATGCCTCCCACAACGGCGCCGAAGGTAGCGCCGGCGGCTGCAAATTCCAATCCCCGCGGGTATAAAAGATATGCCAGAAATAAGACTGCGGTTACCCTAAAAATCTGTTCAACCACTTGTGAAACCGCGGTGGGAATCATTGACTGCTGCCCCTGGAAATATCCGCGAAAAACCGACATCAAAGCAGCCAGGAAGATGGCGGGGGCAACGGCCACGATAGCATAATAAGCCCTTCCGTCTTTGAGCACATACCAGGCCAGGAACTTCGAAGATGCAATTACCACCAGGGTCAGGAGTAGTCCAAAAACAGTTAAGAGCAACAGGGAAACCCGTAGAATGCGGCGGCTCTCTCCCGGAAAGCCCTGGGTTTCTTTGCGGGCGATAAGGATGGATATGGCGACCGGCACCCCGGCGGTTGCTAAGGCCAGTATGGTGGTATAAATGGGATAGGCCATCTGATACAGACCAATACCTTCGGCACCGATAAGTCTGGCCAGGGGAATCCGGTATATGGCTCCTAGAATCTTACTAATAGCCCCGGCAACGCTCAGTATCAGCGCGCCTTTAAGGAAACTCTGACGATGATTCATAAGTCCCTCCCCAACATCATAGGGTTTATTATATCACAGTCCAACTTATTGAAGGCAAAATTACCCATGCCGGTTATATACCTGTTTAAGTTTACAATTAAAAGGCATCCAAAAATGCAAAAGAAGCGATCTTCGCTTCTAGGGTAAAGATCGCTCCTTAGGAACCAAAGCCTTATTGTTCCATTTGTTTAGCCAAAAAACCAGCGGCAGTCTCGGCCAGTTTCACTTCCATATCACCCAATCTTACCCCTGGTTCTTTGGTGACAATAATCACTGCCCCGATAGGATCACCCTGAGTTATAATCGGTGCAATGACCTGGGACTTAACCGTGTATTCACGGTCTTCATTCATGATAACATGCACATTCTCGTCGTCGCTGGTCTCGATTTCGTTCATCATTAAAGTACTTCTCTCTTCCAGCGCACGCTCAACCGCTTTGCCGATGGACTTGCCCAGGAACTCCCTTTTGTTGGCCCCAGCCAAGGCTATAATCACATCCCGGTCTGCGATCATCGAGATATGGCCGATAGTCTCATGCAGGGAATCGGCGTATTCTTTGGCAAAATCGCCTAATTCTCCAATAGGAGAATATTTTTTTAGTATAACTTCACCTTCACGATCAACGAATATTTCCAAAGGATCACCCTCACGAATCCGCAAGGTCCGGCGTATCTCCTTGGGGATAACAACCCTTCCCAGGTCGTCTATGCGTCGTACAATGCCTGTTGCTTTCAATTTACATTTATCCCTCCTTTTTTAAAAAACTTGAAAATGTTGTTTTCTTTCTCAGTGATAGTATATAGCTCATCACAGGCTTTTATTCACTTTTTGCCGCGGCTGTAAAAAATTCTTCAGCAGCAGTCATGCCAAAGCTTTCAATCATGGTCTTCTTTCTGGTTGTACTGGTGCATAAAGGCAGCCTTGATGGCTCATACTGAGGATGGAATTGGAAGCCTCTATTTGTTCATAAAGCGAGGTTATCATCATGCGTTATATAAACAGAAAACCATCCGCTCCACACCAAGACCGCCAATCATCACCAAAACCCGACCATCCTGTTCGAGCCAGAACCGCGCTGCGACAAAACGATCTTTCCGAGCAATTGGACGACAATCTGCAAAACTTAAAAGAATTGCTGGAAAAATGCTCAGATGCAGTCACCCGTGAGTTTTTGATCGGTTCAGAGGTTACCGTTAAAGCTGCCATGCTTTATTTCGATGGTATGATCGATCGGCAGGAAATAGAAGAACACCTGCTGCGTCCGCTCTTGCGCTTAAAAGCCGAACCTAAGAGCTTGACCGAGGAAAGCCGGGCACACTTTATCGAACTATCAATTCAACAGCTTTTGCCCATGGGCGAAATAAAAACCCTGTCTACTTTGGAAGCGGTTTGCGATCATATCACAGCGGGCGACACCGTTCTGCTTATCGATGGGCATAAACAGGGCATAGTGGTAGGAACCCGTTCCTGGCAAGGCCGTTCTATCAATTCACCGGAGAACGAATCCACTATTTGGGGGCCCAAAGAGGGCTTCACCGAGACCCTGCGCTTTAATACCGCGCAGCTCAGGCGGCGTTTGAAATCAACCGATTTCAAAATCGAGGCCATGTCTATCGGCCGGATCAGCAAAACCAATGTGGTGGTCTGTTATATAGAAGATATTGCTCCCGAAAGCCTGGTCTCTGAAATCAGACGCCGTCTAGAAATCATCGATATCGATGCTATTCTAGACACCGGTTATCTGGAAGAGTATATCAGCGATGAGAAGTTCTCGATAATGGCTCAGGTTGAGTACACAGAAAAACCGGACCGGATATGCGGCCACCTGTTAGAAGGCCGGGTGGCCATATTAGTGGATGGCTCGCCTATGGCCATGGTGGTCCCCACCAGTTTCCCGCAGTTTCTAAATGCGGGAGAGGATTACTATCAGAATTTTATCGCCGCCTCACTTTTGAGAGTGGGCCGTTTTATCGCTTTCTTCATCGCTTTGTTGCTGCCTTCAGTATATGTTGCCGTGGTAACTTACCATCAGGAGATGATCCCCTTGTCTCTATATTTGACTCTGGTTGCAGCCCATCAGGGGGTGCCATTTCCTGCCGCAATTGAAGCTTTGATGCTGGAGTTGACCTTCGAACTGCTGCGTGAAGCTGGCCTGAGGCTGCCACGGGCTATAGGTCCGGCGGTTAGCATCGTAGGCGCATTGATTATCGGCGATGCTGCGGTGCAGGCCGGCCTGGTAGGGACCCCTATGGTAGTAGTGGTGGCCTTTACCGGCATCGCTTCATTTGTCACCCCCTCTTATAACGCCGGCTTGATGGTTCGCATCCTCCGCTTTGGCATGCTTTTGCTGGCGGCTACCCTGGGTTTTTTCGGCATAATTATGGGCCTGCTCATATTGGCGGTGCGCATGACTTCGTTGTCATCGCTCGGCCAGCCCTATCTCTCTCCAATAGCACCATTCAACCTAGCCCAGATCAGCGATATCCTAATCCGCCGTCCCTGGAGTCTGAACTCCAAACGGCCCTATCAAGAGAGCATGAAAAATCAAGCCCGTCAGAATCTGCCCCGGGATAGAGAGGAGTCATAGCATGCGCAAGATCATTTTGATGGGCCTGATTCTAAGCTTACTTTCCTCTGGCTTGACTGGATGTTACAACCGGGTGGAGATGGATGACACCGTTGCGGTGACTGGTTTCGGCATCGATGTGGACGGGGAGCAGAAGGTGATTCATTTACAGGTGGCCAGCCCCTCAAGCAAGCCGGAAGGCGGCGGAACAGCCAAAGTAGAAACCGTAGTCTTAAAGGAAAAGGCTCCCGGCTATGCGCAGGCAGCCCGAGAGATTACCCTCCGCTTTCCCCGCACCCCGGTCTGGTCGCTGGCCACAACCATTTTGCTGGGGGAACAGGTAGCACGGAAAGATCTGGACTTGATGATGGATTTTGTTTCACGAAATCGTTTTATACGCCCTAATATGCTGCTCTTCCTTGCCGCGGGAGCTACTCCGGAAGAAGTGCTGCAGGTCAAGACCCCTCCGGAAAATTACTCCGCGTTAGCTCTGGTGAAAATAATCCGCGGGCAGGAAAGTCAGTCTGGAATTTATCTGCCCGTAACTCTTCGTGATTTCCGCACCAAGTACGTCACTGCGGGAATTGAGCCGGTACTTCCCCAGGTTAAGATCGAAGAGGCCGATGGTGAAAAGATATTGTGTTTGCAGGGAGTGGCAGTATTTCGAGATCGCCGTATGGTAGGCGAACTCAATGAAAAAGAAAGCCGGGGCCTGCGCATCCTTGATCCTGGCGAGAAGCGCGGCGGGTTGGTAACCGTCAATCTATCCGGGGATACTGAAACCGGGCCGTTAGAAGATATGGTGACAATGGAAATAATCCGCTCCCGAGCCCGCTGCACTCCCAGTTTTAATCCGGATGGCACGGTGGAAATACTCATTGATATTGAGGCCGACGGGAACCTGTATGAGCAGACCTCCGCAGAGAATCTCCAAACCACCGCGAACCTGGCCCGGTTGGAACAGTTGACCTCTCAGGCTATCAAAGAGAATGCTCTGGCCTGTATTCACAAAGCGCAGCTTTTAGGCAGCGATATTTTCGGCTGGGGGGCTATGATAAGCCGCCAAAACCCGGCGCTGTGGCAACAACTGAAAGCGGATTGGCCTGCGCACTTCAGTGATCTTCAGGTTCAAGCTGAGGTAAACTATAGTGTCCGCAGGACATACCTGATTGAAGCGCCGGTACCGATTAAAAATTGATAGGAAGGGCTGTCGTCATGTTTACCGCCTTGTTTTTTCTGCTGGTTGTATTTTTATTAGCTCTAGATGTGCCGAATCTTCGGCGACAGAGACTTAATAAAGATCTGCTCGTCTATACTGTTTTTATGCTCCTGGCCATCTATCTGGCCATGGTACAGTTTTATCACTGGCCTTTTTTCAATCCCCTGTTAATAATGGCCATGCAGGTGCAAGGTCCGTGATTGGCGGGATCAAACCTTATTCAAAGAGAGGTGATCTCAGTTGGCAAAGCTTACAAATATTCAGCTGTTCTGCATACTATTCGTTACCATGGCGGTAACACCTTATCAGGTCCTGGCCAAACTTCTGGCTGCAAACGTTGCCCAGCATGGCTGGGTGGTGATTATTGGGTCAATAGCGCCCGGTTTGCTGCTGGTCTGGATTTATTATTATATCCTGGTGAACAGCCGCCGTACTTTTCCCGGTATGCTTGAGGAGCATTTGGGTACTTTGATCGGCAAAGCTCTGGGATTTGTTTATATCTGGGTGTTTTTTCTGGTGGTAGTGATGAGCCTGGTTATTTTCGCCAACTTTTTTTTGAGCAATGTCCTGCCTGGCATGCCCATAAGCATTCTCTTGATTTTTATTATTTTGCCGGCTTTTTATGCCCTGCGCAATGGCTTGGAGACTACCGCCCGGGTTATAGAGATAATTATAATGACCGGTTACCCGTTAGCTATGGTTTTGTTGTTTTTGGGCCTGGGACCGGAAACTGACTGGTCTCGTTTAATGCCCATAGGCAGTTTCGCTATGGCTGACATCGCTAAGGGCATTATGTTGGTGAGCAGTTACTGCAGCTTTATGATTGTGGTTTTAACCCTGGGGCCGTTTTGCCACCAGCCCCGGCTGTTATGGAGATGGATGCTATCCGCGTACGGATTGTTTGTATTCAGCGTACTGGTGATGGTGGTGATCCCTATCGTCGCCTATGGACCGGCATTAACCGCGGTGCAGACATTTCCTATTTTCAATATAGCCCGTGCCACTAACATCGCAGGTTTTATCCATAACATCGAAATAATACTGGTGTCTGCCGTGATGCCAGGCGTATTCGCCATTCTAGCCGTTTTTTGGTTTGTAACCTGTTACAGCATCCAGCAGGTTTTTGGGCTGCAGGATTATCGCGTCATGATAGGTCCCACAGCCATTATGGCCGGCATACTGGCCGTACTCCTGGTGCCGAATATACATTTTTTGTACATAATGCTGGATCAGATTTTTCCCTGGATCTTTATCACCATATTCGGGATATTTCCGGTAATTTTAGCCCTGGTGATACGGGTAAAGCGGCCTAAAGGCACGCCATCCGGGACGACTGCGGACAAAAAATAAACTTGTTGTATACCTACCATCCAAATCAAAATTGAGGTTTCGCTTTTGAATATCAAACCGTTTATCAGCATAATAACCATCCTGTTGATCAGCTTTTTGTACTGCAACGGCTGCTATAATCGGGTTGACCTTGGAGACAGCATAGCAGCGGTTGCGCATGGCCTGGACATAAGCCCGGATGGAACCCGGGTCGTATCCAGCGGTCAGTTTGCATTACCGCCGCAAGCCGATGACGACGATGCCCCCAAATTCCTGGTACGCAGTGCTTCAGGGCCTACTTTCTCAAGCGCTGAGCAGATAATGGCCACCTCGCTGCCCCGGGATCCAGTATGGAGCATGGCAGAGACCTTCATCATCGGAGAAAATATCGCCCGCCGCGATATCAGCCTGTTTCTGGACCATTTGGCCAGAACCAACGCGGTAAGAGAAGTATCGCTGCTGTTCCTGGCTTATAACTCCACCCCGGATGAGGTTCTAAAAACCGAAACGGCGCCAGAAGATACCGCTGGCAGAGCGCTGGTTAAGATGATTCAGGCCCAGAAGGCTCAAATCGGGCTTTACAGTCCGGTTACCATCAAGGAGTTCCTCTACAAGGTAAGCACAGCAGGCGTCGAACCGGTATTGCCGCAGGTGAAGATCGAAAGTTTCGAAGGCAAGAATCGCCTGTCAATCAGCGGACTGGCTGTTTTTCGCGGGAAACAGATGGTGGGATCGCTCAATGAACAGGAAAGCCGCGGCTATCATTTTATGCAGAGCAATACCCGGGGCGGGCTCTTCGTCATCAACCTGCCCGACCCGGCCAGGCCGGGGGAGCAGAGTCTGCAAACCCTGGAAACCATCAACTCCACCGCCGTGGTGAAACCGGTTCTCAATCAGGGGCAGCTTAAAATGAGAATAACCATAACTGCTGAAGGAAATATCTACGAAGTGGCTTATCCCCACATCCTCTTCGATCTTAGCCAATTGGGGCTTTTTGAACAACAAGCCAACGCTGTCATCCAGAGCGATGTAGAGGCCTGCCTCCGAAAAGCACAAGCCTGCCAAAGTGATATTTTGGGGTGGGGCCAGGCCATACAGCGCCAACAACCGGCCCTTTGGGAAAACCTTGAAGCGGATTGGCCGGCTCAATTTGCCAGCATACCCTATGAAATCGAAATCGATTTCAAGCTGCGCCGCACTTATTTACAGGGCCAGGGTTCTGTCGAGGAATAGTTTTATACTTTCTATATCATCTGCAAGACCCGCTGCAGGGTTTGCAGGGCATCGCCCTCGGGCCTGACCACCAGGGTGTGGGCGTTTAATTTACGGATCTGGTAGCCGCCCAGGTTCTGCTGCACATCATGGGGCAGATTTTTCTCCAGTTGAATCTCAATCTGCTTGCCTTTACGGCGCAGTAATTTAATCTCTTTATCCCTGGCCATGAGACGCAACAGGGTAATCTGCAGAAAATTTTCCACCGGCCGCGGGGGCTTGCCGAAGCGATCGCTAAGCTCAGCCCTGATTTCCTCAATGTCCTCCTCCGAGGTTGCCAGCAATAAACGCCGATAAATGCGAATCTTAACCCCGGGGTCGGGAATATAAGTATCCGGGATGTAATAATCGATGTCCACATCTACCATCGGCCCGCTGCTCTGAGTGACGGGATTGCCGCGCAAGCGCGAGGTTTCCTGCTCCAATAGGCGGCAATACATGTCGAACCCCACGGCCTGAATGTAGCCATGCTGTTCGGGGCCTAAAATATTGCCGGCTCCTCTGATTTCCAGGTCGCGCAGGGCTATTTTCATCCCCGCCCCCAGCTCGTTGAACTCCCGGATAGCATTAAGTCTCTTTTGCGCGTTTTCGTTGAGGACGCGATCCGGGTGATAGGTCAGATAAGCATAGGCAATACGGTGTGAACGCCCCACCCGGCCGCGCAGCTGGTATAACTGCGCCAGGCCCATTTTGTCCGCATCATCTACAACGATGGTATTGACATTGGGCATATCCAAACCGGATTCGATAATGGTGGTGCAGAGCAATAGCTGATACTCGCCTTTTATAAAGTCGCTCATGATGGCTGCCAATTTACCTTCCGGCATCTTGCCATGACCTACTGCGATACGAACCCCGGGAAGCATTTCCTCCAGGCGCTTCTGCACCCGGTAAATGCCTTCGATGCGATTATGGACGAAAAAAACCTGTCCATTGCGGTCCAATTCATTGCGGATGGCTTCATCGACGATGTCGTCGCGATATTCCATTACGTAAGTGGTGATGGGATAGCGGCCTGGCGGCGGGGTCTCAATAATGCTCAGGTCTCTCAGCCCGGTCAAAGACATATGCAGACTGCGCGGGATAGGCGTAGCGGAAAGGCTCAGCACATCCACCATCTCTTTGAACATCTTGATTTTCTCTTTTTGCGCCACTCCAAAACGATGCTCTTCATCAACGATCAGCAGGCCCAAATCCTTATAGCCCACATCCATGGACAGCAAGCGATGGGTGCCGATGACGATATCTACCAGGCCCTTTTTAACATCAGCAATTACCCGCTTCTGCTCAGCTGAGGTTTTAAACCGGCTCAACACTTCGATTTCAGCGGGGAAGCTGCGAAATCGCTCTTTAAATGTATTGTAATGCTGTTCTGCCAATACAGTGGTGGGCACTAAGACTGCAACCTGCTTGCCGTCCATTATCGCCTTAAAAGCAGCCCGCATGGCCACTTCAGTCTTACCATAGCCTACATCGCCGCATATCAGGCGGTCCATCGGCCGCGGGCTTTCCATGTCGCGTTTTACATCTTGTATGGCCCGGATTTGATCCGGGGTTTCCTGGTAGTTGAAGTCGTCTTCAAATTGCTGCTGCCAGGGGGTGTCTTTGGAAAAAGCGTAACCCTCCCGGGCCTGGCGGCTGGCATACAAAACCAGGAGTTTTTCCGCCATTTCCTGGATAGACTGCGCCACCCGGGCTTTGGTGCGCTCCCATTCGGTGCCGCCCAATTTGCTGAGCCGGGGATTTTTATCTTCGGGAGCATTATATTTATACAAAACGTCCAGTTTTTCCACCGGCAAATACAAACGGTCGGTTCCTGCATACTGGAGCAGGATATACTCCCGGGTCACGCCGTGCTGCTCCACCTGGGTGATTCCCCGAAAGATTCCAATCCCGTAATGTTCATGTACGATATAGTCCCCGGTGGTCAGTTCTTCTAACAATATCCTTTCCTGATTGCTTTGGCTCTTGCGGGCGGCCTGGCGCGTTTTGACCCGGCCCCAGATATCCCGCTCCGTCAGCAATACCACCTTAAAATCCGAACTGATGAATCCTTTTCCGGACGGGTTGTCTATGAACTCAGGCCGGGGCAGTTCATTATCCAGCAATAAGGCCTGCAACTTTTCCCTGGTTCTGCGGGCCCTGACTGCGTATTTAATCTCAAACCCCCGGTGATGCCATTCTTTGAGACGTGCTATCAATTTGTCTTCATCGCTGTAAAACGGCTCCATATCCTGTTGGGCAAAATGGTGCAGCATGGCAGTGGTGACCTGGGGAATATTCCCGGGAAAAAAGGAATGATATACGGCCGGCCTGGCCTTGAGAAGTCCTTGCAAGGCATCTACACCGAGCAGCGGCAATGCTCTGACCGCCTGGGTCTGCTTATGGGCTTCCTTAATGGTTTCTCGATAACCGCGCAGGTTTTTCTGATATGACTTGATAAAATCACGCGGTTCGTCAATAAACAGCGCCGCCTGCTCAGGCAGATAGTCGAGAAGAGTGGCCTCCAGCGAGCCGCTGAGCTCATCTGCCGGGGGTATGAAAACCTGCTTTTCACGTCCCGCTGAACGCTGGCTATCAGTAGAAAAACGTCGTATTGATTCGACCATGTCGCCAAAATACTCCAGGCGATAAGGGGTTGACGCCCCCAGCGGATAAATATCAACAATTCCGCCCTTGACCGAGAAATCTCCGGGTTGGTTCACAACGGCCACCCGGCGGTAACCTATGCCGACCAGCTCTCTCAGCAGCTGATCGCGGGAATAGTCCTGGGTCTGGTTTATTTTGATGGTCTTGTTCATCATCTGTTGGGGCGGCATCATGTAATGCATAAAAGATGCGGGGGTACAGATTATAAAACCATTGCGGCGCGTGTGATAGAGGCACTCCTGCAAGGCCGACACTCTGCTCCCTTCCGCCTGGGAGTAGTTCTCTTTGAGAAATACAAAGTCACGTCCCAGGAACAGATGAATATGATCGTCTGTTGTAAAAACCCGCAGCTGCCCCCGCAAATCATAGGCTTTTTCTTCACCGGGCACCAGGCACAGACATTTCCCCGCTGCAACCTTTACCAGCTGCTGCAGAAAATAAGCTTTGCCACTGCCGGCAAGGCCGCTTAAGACCACATTCTGCCGGGTTTGCAGGTGTTTAAAAACTTCAGTGATCAACCTGTTATCCAATCTCCGTTCCCCCATACACAAAGGTGGACGCTGTAGATAGCCTCCACTGATTATTTCAGTCTTCATACTGATATCATATTTACAATCGGTTGCCTGAAGAACCATAGATCCTAAAAATTTCAGGCTTTTCAATTATAATAATGCCGGCCGCTTCCCTGATTTTGAACCGGAACTACCCCAATTTCCTCGGCACACTCCTGGCAGAGGTCATACAACTCAACAATGCCGGTTTGGCCTTCAATTTCCGAGGTCTTGTGGATGCGGCCACAACACTCACAGGTATGATAAATCTTCAATTCTACCAGCCCCCTGACATTATTTTTATTGATATTGTCCCCTATAGCGTCCGGTGATTATACGGGGCTAGTTGAATCGGTTCATGGCTTTGAGCAGACCTTCTTTTACCCAAGACTCCACTGCATCTGCTGCACTGTTAACTGCGGCTTCCAAATCAGGTCTTTCTTCGGGGAGAGGTGTTGATAATACCCATTCCACCACGCCATGGGGGGGACGGCCGATTCCAATGCGGATACGCGCAAAATCCTGACAGCCCAGCATCTCAATAATGGATGCGACTCCCTTGTGCCCTCCGCTGCCGCCGGTAGCCCTGATACGCAGCGCGGCGGGGGGCAGATCCATATCATCATAAATCACCACCAGATCTTGCAGATCAATTTTATAAAACCGCATCAAGGGCTGAACCGCTTTGCCGCTCAGGTTCATATATGTCAAGGGCTTCAGAAGCAAGACTTTTTCCGCATTCATCCGGCAGTGGCCAACAATCGCATCAAACCGGTTTTCCTCCTTCTCGATCCGATGGCGCCGGGCCAATTCATTGACAACTTTGAAGCCCAGATTATGTCGGGTCTCACTATACCTTTTGCCCGGATTCCCCAGGCCAACCACCAATTTCATCTTTACCGCACCCCGCAACCGTAATCCATTTATTTATTATAGCTTATTTGCCCAACAAAAAACTCCGGCACAGGCCGGAGTTGGCACGACCCGCATTTCTTATACTTCGAAAAGTTTGCTTACCGAAAGATCCTCATGTATTCTCAATATGGCTTCTCCAACCAAGGGGGCGATAGACAAGACCGTCATGTTGGGAAGGGTTTTGCCCTGAGCCAGTGGAATCGTATTGGTAACCACGATCTCCTTAAAAGGTGCAGCAGCCAAGCGTTCAATCGCGGGTCCCGAAAATACCGGATGGGTACAGCAACAGTATACTTCGCGGGCGCCTTTTTCCACCATGGCCCGGGCAGCCTCGCAAATGGTACCGGCGGTATCGATGATGTCGTCAACTATTATGACATGTTTACCATTAACATCACCGATAACATTCATTATTTCCAGCTGATTCGGGGCCGGCCGGCGTTTATCCACAATCGCCAGCGGTGCTCCCAGTTTGGCGGCCAGGTCGCGGGCACGGGTCACACCCCCTACGTCGGGGGAAACCACCACTGCCTGATCACCGAACTGCTTGCGCTTTAAGTATTCGGCGATGGTGGGAACCCCGGGGAGGTGATCAACCGGTATATCAAAGAATCCCTGAATCTGATTGGCATGCAGGTCTACTGCCACCACCCTCTGAGCACCAGCTTCTACGATCAGATTGGACACCAGTTTGGCGGTGATAGGATCTCTGGCCCGGCTTTTGCGATCCTGACGGGCATACCCATAGTAAGGAATTACAGCGTTAATGCGTGAAGCCGAGGCCCGTCTGAAAGCGTCGATCATTATCAAGAGTTCCATCAAATTGTCATTAACCGGCGAACAGGTAGGTTGAACCACGAAGACATCTACACCACGCACACTCTCATCTATTTCGCATCCAATTTCACCATCACAAAATCTAGTCACCTTGGCGTCCCCAACCGGGATGCCCAGATACTTTGCGATAGCCTGCGCCAGTGCGGTGTTGGCATTGCCAGTAAACAGCTTCATACGCCATCTGGACACTTTCATTACTCTGTTACCTCCTGATCGTCTTTGGTTTTTCTGGACCAGCCCTTGATGACTCTTTGCTTGGCACGTTCCACTGCCAGGCTGTCGGGGGGAACATCCCGGGTGATGGTTGACCCTGCTCCGGTTACTGAATTCTTGCCAATCCTGATTGGTGCTACCAGGTTGGTATTACTGCCGATAAAAACACCATCTTCAAGAAAGGTCGGGGATTTGCTGGCTCCGTCGTAGTTGCAGGTGATGGTCCCGGCGCCGACATTAACACCGGTTCCCACCTGGGCATCGCCCACATAACTCAGATGTGGAATCTTACTGCCTTCCCCAACCGTAGAATTTTTTATTTCAACGAAATCGCCTACCTTGACCCCTTTGCCCAATCTGGTTCCCGGACGCAGGTAAGCAAACGGTCCAATAGCACATTGATCTCCAATATGGGAATCTATGACTCTAGCTGTCTCCATCACAACTTTGCGGCCGACAACCGTATCGCTGATTCTCACCGCCGGGCCTATATCGCATTCCGGGCCGATCACGGTATCGCCTTCAATAATGGTATTGGGACGGATGACCGTATCTTCACCTATCACTACCTGCTGATCGATGAATACTGTTTCAGGGGCCATCATAGTAACCCCGGCCTGCATTAAAGCAACATTTTTGCGCTGGCGCATAATAGCCTCGCAGCGTGCCATCTGTACACGATCATTAATGCCCAAGACATCGTTGCTGTCTTCACATACCAAGACTCCCACCCGATGACCATCATTAATCATCATGGCCAAAACGTCGGTCAAATAATACTCACCCTGAGCATTGTGGGTGGTCAAGCCCGATAAGCGCGGAAATACCTCGCGGCAGTTAAAGCAATAGATGCCCGAATTGATCTCCTTAATACGTTTTTGTTCCAGGCTGGCATCTTTTTCTTCAATTATCCTATGCAAAGACTGATCCTGATTCCTTATAATCCGTCCATAGCCCGCAGGATCATCAATTGCAGCCGACAAAACCGTAGCTGCCGCATGGTTCTCCACATGCCAGGCGAGGAGGTTTGTCAGAGTGCTGGTTTGAATTAGCGGGATGTCTCCGGAAAGGACCATAACCGTATCTGCTTGGTTTAACAGAACTTCGGCTTGTTTAAGAGCATGCCCGGTCCCCAATTGCTGTTCTTGTACGACAAACTCGACCTCAAGGCCGGTCAGAGACTTAATCACATCTTCCCGGCCATGGCCCACCACTACATATATGTTTTTTATTCCTGCAGCCTGTACTGCCTGAACGACATGCTGAATCATAGGCAGGCCCGCAACCTTATGAACGACCTTGGGATAAGCCGAACGCATGCGCACGCCTTTCCCAGCAGCCAGTATTACCGCGGCATTAACCAAAATATATCGCTCCCCTTGAACTACTATCCAATTAACAACCATGCTTATATCAAACCAGTTAGCACACATTTATAAAAAGCGTGTCAGCTTGTTGAAAAGTCAACCAGCTGGGCAGAGCGAGCGACGGA
>NZ_DIPG01000050.1:24168-50111 GCF_002426325.1 Syntrophomonas sp. UBA5494
TTGATTGAGCGGACCTATTGAGCAACGCAGTTATTCGCTTTTGTCGACGGTCTGGCACGCTTTTATAAAAAGCGTGTAAATAGTTGAGAATTATTAGAATTCTACATAGAAATAACAATTTCCTGTCTAAACCAAATGGAAACCTGAAAACCATACTAAGCTCTGATAAAAAAGCCGCGAAGATAGCCTATGGTTTTTTAGATTGATCCTGCCAGATAGGTCTGGGCCAAATGCAGATCGCTGGGTTTGTCTACATCTACTCCGACCTCGGCATAATCAGAAATCAGAGCTTTTCCGCTAATCCCCATCACTTCCGCAAAGCGCTTTTCCACCGCTGGTATAGAAAGCCTGTTTAAGAGATACTGCAGGGCTAATCCCAGCCCGAACAGGCGTGCCATAGCCAGGGGGCTTTTTCTTCTCTTGACCAGCTCTTGGGCCATATGCATGACCTGATTAATAACCCGGCTGCGAATGATAAACAAGTTGCCTCCGGTAAAAATTCCTTCCCGGAGCTTGACATAAGTTCGGGAAACCCCGGGAAATTTATGCTCATTTACTGCTTTACTGGTTATAGGATAAAAGAAATCGGCATGGTACTGCTCCGATTGAGCGATAAAATCGTCAATCGCAGCTGTAGTGATAAACGGAATATCGGTAGGCATAACCAGAAGGCTCTCACTCATATGCCGTTCTTTAAGCAGTTCGACTGCATTGGCAAAGCTTGCCATGGCGTTTTCACCGCCTTCAACGAACAGCAGATCGGGGTCTTTAGATAGTATTACGCGAAGATCTTTAACTGGACCGCTGATAACGATTCGACCAACGTTTTGGGAAGCCCGTAGGGCCCGATAAACATAACTAATCATGGGGCTGTTGCCGATTATAATCAAGGCTTCGTTTTCATAGGGCGCTATCTTTTTCAACTCAGAGGCATTCTGTCCCCCGGCCAGAATGATAGCATCATATAGCATCACAGTTCCTCGCTATCTGGGCAAACCATCCCGTTTAATCGATTCCATCATAACATTTTCGGCATTTTCAATATGATCCTGCGCCAACTGCCGTGCCAGGCTGACATCACGGGATTGTATAGCCTCTACAATAGCGCGATGCTCTTTTAAGGACTGATACATCCGTCCCGGAACAGACAAAGAAGTCATGCGCAATCGTTGGATCTGCTCACGAAGGTTATTTACGATGGCCCATAATCGTTCATTACGGCTGGCCTTATAAATAGCTTCGTGAAATTTGGTATCGATGTCAACCAGCTTATCAAAATCTGCAGTGGCAATAGCCTCCGCTTTGATCACCAGGCAGCGTTCCATAATTTCCAGCTCTTCATCAGTAATTCGCTCCGCCGCAAGACCAGCAGCCAATCCCTCCAACGAAGCCCTGATCTCGAATACATCAGCTATATCCTTGGTGGAAATATCCGCCACATAGGCTCCTTTGCGCGGAACCATGACGATAAAGCCCTCTAATTCCAACTTTCGCAGAGCTTCCCGTATAGGGGTCCGCGAAACCCCAAGTTCTTCTGCCATTTGTATTTCCATCAGACGTTCTCTGGGTTTGAGGGTGCCGTTAATTATGGCTTCCCTGATTGCTTCTAAGACCAGTTCCCTAAGCGGTTTGTAGGAGTCTAGATTAACCGGTAGCAATCTTCGTTCCTGCACTTTTCTCACCCCTGCCATAAGATGATACCAAAAACACTTCTTTATAATGCTCTAAAAATCTTTTTCTGGCCTGATCCGCAGCTTTCTCTTCGCCAAAGATGCCGAAAACGGTTGGCCCGCTGCCGGACATCAAGGCGTTAAGGGCGCCATACTTGATCATATCGGCTTTGATAGAGGCTATTTCCGGGTAGATCCCTATGCTTACCGATTCTAACACATTCACTAGATTTTTGGCTATATTCATCATATCACAATCCTGCCAGGCTGCAAGAAAAGCTGGAGTATCAGGCCTTTGCCTGATCTCGTCAGGGCGTAAACCCTGGTATACTCGGGCAGTTGAGACTTGATAATCAGGCTTAACCAGGAGTATCCAGGGCAGATACCTGTTGGGCATCTCTTCTAAAACCTCACCTCGTCCACGGGCAATAGCCGTAGCTCCTGGTAAACCCGGACAGGCTTGGTCTGCATCCGGCCAGTAATGCCGTCCCAAAAGACAAAAAGGGATATCTGACCCCAATTTCGTGGCGGCCTTCATTAAAACTGCCAATTCCAGCTTATAACCGAAGATTTGGTCCATGCCCCACAGAACTGCGGCAGCATCTGTACTGCCTCCGGCTAACCCTGCTCCCAGCGGGATATTCTTCTCAATACTGATGTCCACCCCTTCCCCATGCCCATATTCTGTCAAGAGAAGGTGCGCTGCTTTATAAGCCAGATTCCCCTGGTCGTTGGGTAAGGCCGGATGATTGGAGCGCAAGTTGATGGTCCCTTTGGGCCCTTCACGTATAGTAATGCGATCGATCAGGTTAATCTGATGCATTACTGACTCCAATTCATGATAACCGTCTTCCCTTTTATACTTGACGTCCAGGGTCAGATTCACCTTGGCCGGCGCTTCAATTATAAGCGTTTCCATATTATCCCCCATTTTTTTTACATTATATATCCTCACAAAGGAAAAGGGAACGACTGGGCCGTTCCCTTAATTAGGGGGGTTAGAGGAATTATGATTCATGATTTATCCTTCGTGCTGTTTTCCCATAAAGGTGATCTGCAAACCCTTGGGCAAGAACTTCAAGCATTTCAGAGTTATCTCCGCCTGCTGGGGGCTGTCCAGACTAAGGCCCTGATCTGAAGAAGATACCATACACAGGGGAGGAAAGAGTACACACCACCAGTTTTTGCCCTGTCCCTCGCCTATGATTACCCGAACCGCTTGATAATCCCCAGCCGGAAATACCAGATTGCCGTAGCTCTTGGTGGGAAAAGCGTACTGTCCCACCTCGACATCAACCGTATAGTCATAGCCATGCGCTGCGATGGTTTCCTCAGCGCTTCTTTTAATGGCGGGTATTTCTCTGATAGCGATCTGACGGGCCTGGTCCGCATTCGGGGCGTCTACCAGGACTTCTCGCATCTGTGCAACCACCTGATCCTTGACCATAAGTTTCAATTGCTGGTCACTGGGGTTGTCACTGTTAGCAATAACGTGTAATCGAAGCACATCCTGGCTCAGCGATGTACCCCGGATATCTTCCCATACATATGCAACCATGATCAATAAGATTATTCCGAGTAGAAGAAATGAAATTTTTTTCATGCAGCAAAACCTCCCTTCAAATTGGAGTATCTCCTAAATGGAAAGATATAAACCCGACTGTTGGCTTAAATCCGCATTAGATTCTAGCCATTAATTTATACATCATATAAAATGCCATTTTCTAAGGTGCTTTATACTGGACAAGTCTAAATATTATGGTTTTTATAACCACATAAAAAAGACAGCTTAACGCTGTCTTATGAAGTAATGGTGAAGTTACGCCGGCTTCGCCATTTATTTTAATTCTTAGGAGGATCGGTCTTGCCCTTCCTGGATACGGGATAAATATTCGCGAATGATCATGCGGACTAAAGCACTCCGAGAAATCTGGTTCTTTCTAGCCAATTCCTTGATATCGTTAACCTGACTTCTGGTCAAGTAAAAAGTGGCATGTTCGAATTTATCAGTTGCCATTTAAAACCTCCTCCCCGCTTCAGCTAGGTTATGTGGAATAGGCGATTGGTTTATCACCGCTATGACTTTGTGAATATTATATGTTGACAAAAGCGGTTATGTTACCGGCTTAGGCACTTAAGGCTTTGATCAACTCCTCGATCCGCCTTTCCATAACTTGCCTACCCTGTGCTATAATCCAGTCAGCTTTATCAATATCACCCAAACCTATGTTATCCAATACCGGGAAAAGCACCATATCAGCATATAGCTGTTCATCCATCACCGAGGTCTCATAGGTCAAAATCTCCAGGCTGCGGGAAATCAGAGCAGGTATGCCGTCCACATCACTGTGGTATTGCTCCTGCCCGAGGTCAATGGCCAGGATATATTCTGCTCCCATGGCGACTTGCACCCACGCAGGCACCATGCTTCTGAGTCCGCCGTCCACCATGAGCATATCGCCATATTTTCGCGGTACAAAGGTTGCAGGAATGGCGGTGCTGCATCGCACCGCTTCGCTCAAAAGGGCCTGGTGCAATACCTGCACCCGCCGCTGCCCAGTGGGAATGCGGCGGTTGCAGAATACCACCTCATAGCCGGTATTGATATTACAGGAAATAATGGCTGTGGGTATTTTAATCTGGTTCAAGGTCAATCCTCGAGTCCATTTATACATCAGCCGCTCCAGGCGGCGGCCTTTTATTACCCCCTGCAGGGGCCAATGGCTCCCCGGCAATAAAAGTCCTATAATATACTTTATCAAGCCGCCAATATTATAATCCAGATAGTCACATGGTTTAAGCTGCTTCACCTGCATAGCCATTTGGTCCGGTTTCATTCCGCTGGCGTATAAGGCGGCCACAATGCTCCCGGCGCTGGTGCCGGAAATAAATGTCGGTTTGATCCCGTTCTGCTCCAAAGCCTGCAAAACCCCGATATGGGCCAGGCCTTTTAATCCCCCTCCACCCAGTGCCAATCCCAGTTTTTTCATGGTATACTCTCCAGGATGTAATGTAATGTATTCTATACTATGCAATAGTTCACAGTAGTGACATCTCAGCCAAAATTAACCGGTTAACGGGTCCATTAAAAGCAGCACCTGCTTTACCCTATATTCAACGGTTGCAGCGCACCACCATATACCTGGAGATCTGCTGAATCAATTCGTTGTTGTTACGCTGAATTTCATCCCAAAATCGCCTGTAGTCATCATGCTCTGTTTCGCGGTGGAATTGACTGATGATCAGGTCTATATCCTGGTATTGCTGTAAAACTTTTTCAAGCCTGGCACGCATGGCATTTTTCGTCGGCCGTTCGATTCTTTTCAGGTTCCTCATTGATTCCTCCAAAAACAAATGCCCGGCATTACGCCGAGCATCGACCATTATGCTATTTGCACTCGTCGGGATCAATTTCCCCGTATACTATAACACAATGCATTTTGCCCAGTTTGTCAATAATGTCAACAAAAACCCGCAAGCAGATGGCGGTGCCGTTAAGCGGTTGGGACAGGTTGGCCGGGTTGCTAGAATCTTCGCTGTTGCCCAATATCTCGTAGTCAAAACTCCAGTTTCTCAGGCAGATTTCAGACTGATCAACCTCTTCTCTAAACTCTTCAACGCTGAGCGGCGGATCAAATTCGTCCAGTTCAATGACCTGACTATAACAGTCACTTACGGTGATGATTTGATATTCGTTTCCAACAATTACGAAGAGAATTACTTCAAATTCTATAAAGATTTTAACCTTGTTGTAACAGCTCAGATCTTCATAGGCCTGAATAACCTTGACTTTAATGTCCTCAACCGCACGAATCTTTCCTCCGACTTGTTCATCCGGTACACAGAAGACGGTGTCCAATACTTTAACCTGTTTTTCACAGAACTTGGCTTTTATCACCTGTGCCCATAAATCCAACATGCAACCCTCAGGAAATTCACATTTAAGGTCAGCCACGATACTTTCCCTCCTTGGTATTCTTGTTTTTCTCTATTTGTAGCGCGAAATCTGTCTGGGCAAATTTCTAGGATATACTATGAGGGATGGTGGCAAAGTGTGATTATCGTGGTTTATAGGGCGCACAATCAACAAGCTGTGCAGAGCGAGCGACGGAAGCGAAGAGCAAGGCGCTCAATAGGCCCGCGATTGAGGCGTACAAATAGTACGTTGATTGAGCGGGCCTATTGAGCAACGCAGTTATTCGCTTTTGTCGATGGTCTGAACCCGGAGACACCGCCTCCGGGTTTGATTGTTTTTTAATAAGCAGCCGATTTCCCCAGGGCAAAAAGGTGCCTGATCTTATCCCTCAGGTTAATCCGGCTATTCTCCGCTTTAGAAGCGGTTTTCCATGAGTTTTGTAAACTGGCAGCCGCCTCTTTTTTGTTGAGCTGCTCCTGCAAATCCTGTTTCATGCGGTTGGATTGCATCAATTGATTGACAAGCGCCTGACTGCGGTTTTCCGCCTTCCTTAGCGCATTTTTTAAACCGGTAAGGTTTTTCTCATAGATCATAATGCGGTGATTCAGTCTGTCGTTATCCTGGGAGAGCCGCTGTACTTCATATTCCAGATTACGAATGGTTTCAAGTATAATCTGGCCTGGATAGTAGGGCTCCAGATCGGCGGGCAGTTCTGACGGCAGGGTTTCGCTCAGATCTACGGCTTCATGCTGTACCGCTAAAATAGTGTAATTAAAATGAATTTTCACCCTTAATATCCGATCCTGCAGTTCACCTTCACAGATAACTTTGTCCGGTTCAACAATCATTCCGGTTTCAGGCTTGAGCTGTACGGGAGGATCAAAGCAATGAAGCGGCAGCCATTCTTTGAGTTCATCCTCAAAGCGCACCAAATCCGGTTTATGGTCGGGCTCCTGTAATAGAGCCAGGATACTTAATCGGATTATGTTTTCTACATATTTGCCATGGCTATTGGCCTTGCAACTTTGGACTTTTACTCGCAGGTCTTCTATAGATTGGTAGGATTTGTTAAGCTGATAAACACGATCTATGGCAACGCTCTGCGGGGAGTCCAGTTGGGCAAGAATAACTGGTGACCAAATCTTCGGCAAGTCACTAATACTCCTTTCCCTAGACAGTCATACTTCTTGGTCTATTTATATGGATGCCGTTTGCCAACTATGTCCCCGCCTGCACATATAAAAAAACTGCACCTTTGGGTGCAGTTTTTTTAATACCTTTTATGGATTTACCGATGGGATTCTGAACTCTTCATCTGCGGTATCGTATACGAACAGCTCCACCGTCTCGGTTAATACGTCAGCATAGCTGTAAGATACTCTTCTTTCGATTTTCCTCTCGTCAAGCTTGACTACGAAAATGTTGGGGTAAATGGATTCTAATATGCCTTCCCTTTCTATAATACGGTTTCTGCCCCGGTTGGCCTTTAGGCGAATTTTGCTGCCCACAAAAGACTCAAGATCCTTCTTGATGTCAGATATTGCCCTGGGAGAACTCATACTCATCCACCTGCTTTGCTCATTTATCATAATAATTGTATATCACAAAGCAGTACATGTCAATACTTGACCAATCAGTATATAAAAAAACGTCCTTCCTGTCAACATGATAATTGAGATTTATCTGGACTTGATTGGTTTTTTCAAAATACTTTAGTATTTAATGCTTGGTATGCTTATCGGCTACTTTGCTGGCAGCACATGCATTCGGCTTTATGCAGGCATTAAAACCGCAGCCGATTACCATACCGGTGATCTCTCGAATCAGTTCCTTGGTCTCGCCATGTGTACCGATATCAAGATGAATCTCCACCTCCATATCTTCACAGCCCTTTTGCCTTAATAATTGTTCCAGCTGGTCGGCCAATTCGAGGCTAAGGGAGGCTTCATAAAAAATTCGCTGGCGAAGGGATTTTACCCGAACCTCATAAGTCTTGTTGTAATAATATCTGGCGCCCTTACCTTGACGGTGAATAATAATCGCCGACACAAAGCAAGTATTGGTTACCCGGGGGTGGGAATCACTGCCTACGATCAATTTATAGGTCCGGTTTAAATCTTCACTTATGTATGCCAGAATATCTTCCACCACTTCGGTTAGCTCTAGTTCACCTTTGCTGGGACTATAGAAAGACATCTCAAATCAAACCTCCTGTGGTGCAAAGCTTTCGACTATCTGTGCGAATTGATCCAAAACGAGGTTTTCGGGTCTGGCCTGAGGGGATATTCCCAGTCCTTGCAGGGCGCGGGCGGCCTCCTCTTTTTCCAAACGAAAATGACTGCTGCTGATATTGAGAATGGTTTTGCGCCTTTTTTGAAAGCAAACCCTCATAAAACTGAAAAGCTGAAATTCACTGCCAACCTGAATCCTCTTCCCGGCTATAGGTTTCAATGAAATTACCGCAGATTCCACTTCCGGCTGGGGATAAAAGCAATGTTTCGAAACAGTGGTTATGTATTCTACATCACAATGATATCTGGTACTCAAGGTCAGCAGTCCATAATCTTTGCTGCCTGGCTGAGCTTTTAACCGCTCTGCCACCTCCTTCTGTAGCATTAAAACGGCCTGCGCGAGATGCGGGCACGATTCCAACAAGTAGAATATAATCGGGCTGGTTATATTATACGGTATATTGCCACAGACCTTAAATGATGATAATTCTTCCAAATTGAACGTTTTCTTAATCTCCGCTTCCATATCAATCGACAATACGTCCGCAAAAAGCAGCGTGGCATTATCGATGCCGTTTAGAGCCTCACGCAAAGGCCGTTCCATGCCTCGATCAATCTCAATAGCCAGTAACTTTCGGCATTTTCTGGCCAGCAGCGGGGTTAAGGCTCCGAGTCCGGGCCCTATCTCCACCACATAATCTTCAGCGTTTAAGTGGCACTCTTCTACTATTTTGCGCGCAATATTGTTGTCGGTCAGGAAATTTTGACCCCATCTTTTATGGGGGGCCAACTGAAAATGGTTTAAAACCTGTTTTACATTGGACAATTTACTTTCTCCTGTCCCTTTTCCCTTTTGGGGACTTATTACACATTATACATCAAATATGCCAAAACGCGTTTACTGAAAGGGACTTTGGTCCCTTTCTTAAACGCGCCCGGGCCTGGCCAGTTAAGGTTTGGGGTTATCTTTCTTTATTTGCTGGTTGATGGCGTTGATATCATCTTTCATAGTTTGAAACGGCTTACCATCGATCAAACCAGCCGCTACATCATTAATCTTCCTGATCAGGTTTGGATCTGTAGTAACCAATACATGCGACACCCGTGAGTCAACAGCTTTTAATTTCTGCCTGATTTCCTCTTTCACTTTGTTTTCGTCGGCACCGGATTTAATGGTAACTCCAACCATGGCCACTAATCCTTGAACCTGGGTTTCTCCCGGAGTCGGGCTGGGGGCTACCGTATCGCTCCCCATTTCAGTCAGAACCACTGTGGCATTTTGCACGCCTTCGACCTGCCGGGCCTGTTTTGATAACTTGTCAGATATTACCCGGCGGTCACTGGTGGTGAGCCCGGATGTCTCTGGCTGTGGTGTCTCAGGCTTTTGAGCAGGCTTTTGACATCCCGCGGCAAGAGCAGCCAATAACCCCAAACAGAGTAATAGCGCTATTATTCTTTTCAATCAACTTCCACCTCCACAATCAGTAATTTTATTTTCTGGTCCCGGTGGTAATTTAACTCAGGTAATAATTGGCAAAAAAAATAGGAAGGGCCTCCCTTCCTGGTTTTTAACAGACTTAATCTAGTATATAGAGCTTGACGTTACGTACTCCCCATTTGAGGCACTGGCCGCGGTCTTCCATGAACAGATCGATTCTATTGCCATA
Source organism: Syntrophomonas sp. UBA5494 (assembly GCF_002426325.1). Taxonomy (NCBI): domain Bacteria; kingdom Bacillati; phylum Bacillota; class Clostridia; order Eubacteriales; family Syntrophomonadaceae; genus Syntrophomonas; species Syntrophomonas sp. UBA5494. The sequence continues at coordinate 33,653 of NZ_DIPG01000050.1, forward strand.
AACCGCCCCGCCTGTATCACAGGCAGTGCCATATCCATAACCTTCGATATATAAGCGGGATCCCAGGGGAATCACCGAGGGATCGACTGCAACTGTGCCGACGGCCGGTTTCGTGCCGGTTGCGGTATTGTTGCCAGTGTAGGTATAAGCACTGGCCCGGGCATAAAGAGCCTGTTTGAAACTCAATCGCAGATTGCCGCGTGACACTGAAGTAATATTGCCCATCGCAACGATCTTGTTCACTGGCTGTACGGTAGTTTTGCTATCGATAACCTCCCGCTTGACCTCCTGGCCATTATGATAGGTGATACGTACTGTATTGAGTACGGCGCCGTTTGCCCCTGGCCGCAGGGTTTTGGTCAATCCCTTTTCCAGGGTGTTGTCTTCCGTGCGCTCCTCTCCATAAGGCAGGACGGCCTCCTCCTGAGTATCCTGTTCGTTTACCCGAATGATCTCAATTTCCTGATTGGGCTGAGTCAATTCGCTGGCCATGGTTTTGACCAGGTCTTTTTCCCCCAGCGTAATGCCGGCTTCAGCAATGGCTTCTTTTATCGGTACCGGCGGGGGAATAAGCTCCTTTTTCTGTCCATCAGCAATCACAAATACCTTAAATGCTCGAATTACATTGATATTGGTGTTCTTTTGTACAGCGGCATTCAAATCAGGCTGAACCAGATCGTATTCACCCAGGACTATCCCATTTTGTTCTAACACCTGAGCTACACTGCAGCTAAAGAATACCTGATCTTTAATAATTTTCCCATCTACCGCAATAGCCACCGGCTTCTGCAAAGCAAAAACTAAACTGACTCCAAAGATCACCAGACCAAAGACCACTGCAAATAGATATGCGCCTTTTTTTATTTTCATCACGGTTCTCCTCCCTTCTCAAGGCATTGCGAGCTATTCCTTGAAAATGGAATCGAGGTATCATCCATTGTATAGAAAGCCCGTCTTAAAGTCAAATAATATGGCTATAACTGGAAGCCATTCCATATGTTGTTATACTATGATAGATTATGCTCCAGTTGTCCCTATTTTATTCTGAGAAGGGCAAAAACTATGCTGAAATGGCGGATGGGCTGACCGATAATAATCTCGAATTAAGCCATAATTTATCGGTTTAATTTCAGGATAGGTTAAAGAGTCGGCAGGTATTGAGACTGGTTTGATAGGCGATTTCGGCCAGGCTCTTTTGTCTCAGGCTGGCTAGTTTTGCGGCCACATGCATCACATTGGCTGGTTCATTGCGTTTTCCCCGTACCGGTTCGGGCGCAAGATAGGGGCAGTCGGTTTCGATGAGAATTCTCTCCAGGGTTAGGCGCGAGGCTACTTCTATAGTCTTCTTAGCATTTTTATAGGTTAATGGCCCGGCGAAAGAGATATAAAAACCTTCTTTCATCAGGTCAATGGCCATAGGCAGGTGACCGGAATAGCAATGCATTACCCCCTGGCAGCGACCAGCCTTTTCTTTTTTTATAATGTCCATCACTTCCTGGTGGGCGTCCCGGTCGTGAATAACAATAGGTTTGTACAACTCAGCCGCAATTTTGATTTGTTCCAGAAAAGCCTGACGCTGTATGTCCCGGGGGGACAAATCCCGGTAAAAATCCAGACCGGTTTCTCCGATGGCAACCACTTTGGGATCTCTAGCCAGGACATACAGCTTGTTGATGATGTCGGCGGTCAGGGTTTTGGCGTCGTGGGGGTGAACCCCAATTACCGCATAAACCTGATGATATTCGTGGGCCAGACGCACCGCTTCCAGGGAAGTGTCATAATCGTAGCCTACACATATAATTTTCCCGATATTGGCCGCCGCAGCTCTCTGCATTACCTGATCCAGGTCATTTGTGAAAGCCCGGTCCTGCAGGTGAGCGTGGCTGTCAATAAGTGTTTCATTATGTTTTTCCACTATTACTTTAATTCCTCTTATTGGTCTTTTATATCCCGGGCGATTATTTTTAACCCGGCTACTTTATACGGCTGCCACTGGGGAGATCCTTGTTTATCATCAATACTTCCAGGTTATCATCCCCTTCGGTTGAAGCGGCCAGAATCATGCCTTCCGAAAGCGTACCCCTCAGTTTGGTAGGTTTCAAGTTGGCCAGCAATACAACTTTCTTGCCGATCAGATCCTCCGGCTGATAGGCTTTAGCGATTCCTGACACCACAGTATGCTCCTTATCTCCCACCTGCAGCTTTAAGACCAGGAGTTTGTCGGTTTTCTCCATTTTGTAGCAATCCAGTACCAGGGCTACTCTTAGATCCAAGCGGGCAAAGTCTTCAATAGAGATCAACCCGTCGCCTTGCGGCTCGTTTTCTACCGGGGCTAGAGTTTTTTCTTCTGCTGTCATGTCTTCCTCCAGTGTCTTTAGGTCAATTCGGGGGAACAAAGCCGGCCCCTTGGCAACCTTCCGGGAAGGTTCCGTCAGGCCCCATTGGCCTGCCATATCCCAGCTCAATTGTGCAGGATCGGTAAATACCGGTAGCTGCATATTGACTCTTTCTGCCAGAGTAGGCATAGTGGGGGCTAATAAAACTACTGCAATGCGTATCGATTCTACCAGATTATATAAAACCGTTCCCAATCTGCCCTGGCTGGCCTGTTCCTTGGCCAGGCGCCAGGGTTCAGTTTCATCAATATACTTATTGGCCCGGGCCACCAGTTTCATCACCGCCAGGATATAACTTGAGAAGTCCAGCTTTTCAAGTTTGGCGGTAGCTTCCTGGCAGGCTGTTCGCGCGGTCTGCTTAAGCTCCTCATCCAGGCTGCCGGTTTCCGCCGGACCGGGGATAATACCCTCAAAATACCTGCTTACCATGGCGGCGGTGCGGCTGATCAGGTTCCCCAGGTCATTGGCCAGATCCGAGTTTATTCTGGTTACCAGCATTTCCTCAGAATACATCCCGTCTTGCCCAAAACTGAGTTCTTTTACCAGATAATAGCGAACCGCATCCACACCATATTTTCCCACCAGGGTTCGGGGATCTACCACATTCCCCTTAGATTTCGACATCTTCCCGCCTTCCAGCATAATCCAGCCATGAGCAAAAACCGTTTTCGGCAAGGGAAGATCAAGGGCCATCAACATGGTGGGCCAAATTACCGCATGGAAACGAACAATGTCTTTGGCCATTAAGTGCACGTCGGCAGGCCAGAACTTTCTGAATTGCTCTTCATCCTGCAAATAGCCGACGGCAGTCAAATAATTGATCAAAGCATCAAACCATACATATACCACATGCTTATTATTAAAAGGCACCGGAATACCCCAGCTAAACGTGGTTCGGGAAACACACAGGTCCTCCAGCCCGCTTTTAATAAAATTGACAATCTCATTGCGCCGGGACTCAGGCTGAATGAATTCGGGATGCTTATCTATATGTTCCAGGAGGCGCGGAGCATATTTGCCCATATTGAAGAAATAGCTCTCCTCCTGCAGCAGTTCCACGGCTCGTCCGCAGTCAGGACAATTCCCGTCCACCAGTTGTCTTTCCGTAAAAAAGGTTTCACAGGGGGTGCAATACCAGCCTTCGTACTTGGAAAGAAAAATATCGCCCTGGTCATAGACCTTTTGAAATATTTTTTGCACCACATCTTCATGCCGCTTTTCAGTAGTCCTGATGAAATCATTATGGGTGATAAGCATCGTATCCCATAAAGATTTGATGCTGGCCACGATTTCATCAACATAAGCTTGAGGCTCTTGGCCTTTTTCCTTGGAAACCTTCTCTATCTTCTGGCCGTGCTCATCCGTGCCGGTGAGATAAAATACTTCAAAACCTTGCATTCTTTTAAAGCGGGCTATACAATCAGCGGCCACGGTAGTATAGGCATGACCGATGTGAAGATTATCGCTGGGATAATAAATGGGGGTTGTAATATAGAAACGGTTCCGCTCTGACAACTTGGACCCTCCTGTCTGTTTATGCCTTCCCCAACCAGTATAAAGCAGTTTTCGCCAAATACAATGGTTTTCCCGTTTTTTGCTAAACCTGTTTATACCGCGGTCTATCCCCTATAGTTTACCACACAATTTATAATGTTAATCCATCAGCGATTTCTGGCGGGGTATCACTGCAGTACCAATACTACTGCTTGCGAAATTAAAACCTCAGAAGGTCATTCGACATTTACCACATATTTATGCCCTATATCTAGCTAATATGCCAGCAATATTACTAATTTTCACCATATTTCTTGACTATTTCTGCCAGCATTGGTATACTTTGTTTCGGAAGTTAATCGTAAAAACGAGGGAGGATTGCAGCATATGATGAAGTCAACCGGCGTAGTAAGAAAAGTGGATGAACTCGGTCGCATCGTGATACCTATCGAGTTAAGACGGACCATGGGAATAGAAGAGAAAGATGCTCTGGAGATCTACGTTGACAACGAAAAAATCATTCTCAAAAAATACGAGCCCGCCTGTATTTTCTGTGGTAATGCCGAAGAAGTAGCTAACTACAAAGGCAAGAACCTGTGCAGATCTTGCCTTTTGGAACTGGGTAAACAAGTAGGCTGATACATACTCACTATTTATGGAGTTCGTAGTAATTATATATGTCTGATTTTTTCAAGCCGTATTCCCGCGCCTTCATCAAGAAGGCTTCTTTTTTTCCCATTCCCTGCTTTATCAATTCGTCCACTTCTAAACTGATCGTGTGAAGGTCGGCGGATTTAACCGGTGGCCGGCAGCCTGCCACCACCAGGCAAAATTCCCCGCGGGGGGCATTTTCGCTAAAGTGCTGCACAGCGGTTGAGATGCTCCCCCTCAAGATTTCTTCGTGTATTTTGGTGAGTTCCCGCGCAACTACCAAATCCCGGTCTCCCCATATTCCAAGCATGTCTTCAAGGGTATTTAAAAGACGGTGCGGCGCCTCGTAAAAAACCAGAGTGTTCTTTATGTGCGCCAGCTCGCTGAGGGCGGTTAAGCGCTGTCTGCTGCGGGCAGGCAGAAAGCCGCGGAAAAAAAAGCCTTCGGTTTCCATTCCGGACATGCTCAGGGCGGCGATGACGGCTGAAGGACCCGGCACAACTTCTATTTTAATCCCGGAAGCGATCGCCTTCTGAATCACGCCCAGGCCGGGGTCGGATATCCCAGGCATTCCGGCATCTGTAACCAGAGCTACTGTTTTGCCGCTTAACAATTCTGCTACTATATAATTCTCCTGTTTGGGTCCGCTATACTGATGATAGCTCACCAGCTTCTTCTTTATTTTATAGCGGTTTAAGAGTTTAATGGTGTGGCGGGTATCTTCACAGGCAATCAGGTCTACCCTGCGCAGGGTCTTTAACAGGCGGATGCTTACATCCTCCAGATTGCCGATTGGTGTTCCGCATATGTACAGTATTCCCATGGAGATCTCACTTCCCCGGTCACTTCTATTTGATGCGGTGATTGTAAATCGATTCTACTTCCTGGCTGTAAATACCCGGAGCTTGATAGATTATAAGTGGCGGGTCTTCATGGTATAAGCAATCTTCTTCCCGCCGGCAGCTCTCTACCAGGACCAATTTGGCTTTATCAGCGGCAAAGGATTTCACCATTCTCAGGCGCGTAATTCTTAGCCCCCATTTGCCGCATTCCTTTCGGATTTCCTCCAGGCGTTCCGCTCTGTGGATCATGGCCAGGCGGCCCTCTTCTTTTAACAAATGTGCCGCTGCCGCTGTGATGTCGGCTAATTTAACCTCGATCTCGTGGCGGGCAATAGCCTCTTCCCGGTTTTGATTCAATTTGCCTTCGCCCGCTTTCCAAAAAGGCGGATTGCATATCACCAAATCAGCTTGCGATCCCGGCATATGCCCGGGTATGGCCTTGATATCCTGGCACTGTATGACGATGCGCTCCTCCAGCCTGTTGTACTTAACGCTTTGCCTGGCCCTTTCTACCATATCTGGCTGAATCTCTACACCGGTAATTTTCAAGGCGGGTTTCCGGTGGGATAACAGCAAGGGGATCACGCCGGTACCGGTTCCCAGGTCTATTGCCTGACGGACCTGATCTAAATCCGGGAAATGAGCCAATAAAACCGCATCAATAGAGAAGCGGTAGCCTCGTCGGGGCTGAATGATCTTTAACCCGCCTAAAATCAAATCGTCCCAAGATTCACTGGCTTCCTCACGGAATCCGATCATATCTCACCCCTGGCCAGCATAGCCGCACAGAATAAGCAGCCTTCGCTTCTTTCCTCGCCAAATGCCATGGGGCAAATATGGCGGCCATCCTGGTAAAATTTTTTGAGGCTATTTTCATATGGAATGTTATCCTCCGGACCGCAGCCCGCAGCATCAGTTCTTGCATCGAACTGACCTTCCCCCTCTAACGAGGCAGGCGCTTTCGCCGGCTGTTCTGTCAGGTCATTCCTTTTTTCATGAACTGCCAATTCCAGTAAGGCTACTCGCTCTTTTAATTCTCCTACCTCCAGAATTATATCCCGGAGAATGGTTTTTAACTCAGCGACTGTTCGGTCTATGGCTGCGGCCCTCCTGTGCTTTTATGTCGTACAGCTGCGATTCATATTTCAGGCAACACATCAATCGGCCACATATGCCTGATATCTTAGCGGGATTCAAAGATAAGTTCTGCTCCTTGGCCATTTTTATCGATACCGGCTCAAAATCCCCCAGGAAACTGCTGCAGCATAATTCCCGCCCGCAGGTCCCGATCCCGCCAAGCATTTTAGCTTCATCCCGCACCCCGATTTGCCGCAGTTCAATGCGGGTCTTGAAGATAGCCGCCAAATCCTTGACTAACTCCCGAAAATCGACCCGCCCTTCAGCTGTAAAATAAAAGATAATCTTGCCCATATCGAAAGTGTACTCGGCATCAATCAGCCGCATAGGCAGTTTATGCACATTTATTTTCTGCTTGCAGATTTCCAGAGCTTCTTTTTCTTTTTGCTTGTTTTTCTCATAATTGGCCTTATCCTGATCACTAGCCTTTCTGATGACTTTCTTCAATGGTAGAACCAGGTCTTTTTCCGGAACATCTTTTTTGCCCATCACCACAAGGCCGCATTCGATACCCCTGACAGTCTCGACGATCACCAGGTCCAATTCCTCCAGATCCAGATCTTCGCATTCGAAATAATATATTTTCCCAGCGGGCTTAAATCTGACTCCAACTACCCACGCCACAGCAGTAACCTCCTTAATATCCGGTCTTTAATCCCAAAAAACCCCTCTAACCGCGTAAGCTATATTAATCCCCAGGGTGAGAGGGTTCACATTATAGCGCAATTGTTTTTGCAGGGCTTGCACCCTGTTCACGGCAGCTCCAATTCTATCCAGAGCTGCAGCGGGAAGGGAATTTATCAGGTCTTCATGCTCGCTGATCATCAACAAAGCTGGATTGGCAGTAGACCGATAAACATATACATCTCTTAGTATAGTGGAGAGCATGTAACTGAGCAAATTGGGGGCCTTCTCAATGGCCTCTGCGGCTTCAAACAAGGCCGCCATTTTCCCCCGGGCCAATGCCACGAAAGCGTGGCGGGCCAGATCCCATTTCTCAGACAAGCCCGCTTCCTGTGCGATGTCAAGGGCCGCGGCTACACTGCCCTGACTGACTTGTGCCGCACGCCGGGCTTGTTCAACATCTATTCCCCGTGTTGTCAAAACGGCGACGATGTCCTCTTCGCTGACGGCTTGAAAGCGTACCGGCTGACAGCGGGACAATATGGTCTCCATTATGGCCGCTTCATCCGTCACCAGTATTAATATAGCGTACTCAGGCGGCTCTTCCAAGATTTTGAGCAAAGCGTTGCCAGCTTCGATAGTTAACAAATGGGCATCACGAATGATCACAAAGCGGTGTTTAGCGCGGTAAGGCTTTAAGGCCAGCCAGGGCTGCATTTCTTTGCTGATCTGATCCTTGCTCAGGCGGGTTTTATCCGCCATCCGTTCAATGATGAACAGGTCGGGATGGGCGCGGTCGGTCAAAAGAACTCTTCCGGCGGGGTCTTCCCTGGCCAGAATACCTGTGGCAAAGGCTATGGCAGCAGTCATCTTGCCTACGCCAGCAGGCCCATAATACAGGTAGGCATGGCTAAGGTTTTGATTATCGACGCAGGTGCGCAAAAAATCGACTACTTTATTCTGGCCAATTATCTTTGACAAATCATCCATTACTCATTCTCCAGACGACATGATTATATCATTAAGTCCACCAGCAGGCCGCGGATCTTATCTATGGCAGCCAGTATATCCACAGCATCCTGTTTCTTATTCATGAAGTCATTTAACAGATTATCCACTTCTGTATCGATGGTCTTTATAGTAATTAGTATGGTCCTGCCGCGCCGGTTAGCGCCTACATCCTGTTTCAACAAATATGCTCTGGAACCGGCTTCTTTGAGAAAATCCTTGATCCGGCTTTTATACAGCAACAAGTCATGAACCGTCAATCTGTGCCGCAATCGCTCACTTATGCGGTCTACCTCCTGCAAAATAGCCCCCATAATCTGGCGTATTTCAGCTTCCTGGTGCTGGCGCAGCTCCTGTTCAAACTGTGCCGGGCTGGTTTTTTTTACTTCATAAACATTGCTTCCCAGGGCATTTCTCAGCCGTTCTATACCTTTACCGTCACGATCAATACGCAACCGGCTTCCACCCCCGGCTCATAAGTAATTGTTGCAGGCAGTTGAGCGCATCAGCGGCCACATCTGCAAATGCCCGACCGGCATCAATAATATGGATGCGTTCCGATTCTTGACGGGCAAGCTCCAAATATCCCTGTCGCACCCGGGCCTGGAATTCGCGGCCTTCTTTTTCAAGCCGGTCGGCTGCTTCGCCATTTCGTCTCAACTCTCCAATTCCTGGCTCCAAGTCCAACAAAATGGTGGCATCCGGTAAAAGCCCATCAGTGCATAAACGGTTCAACGTATAAAGAAACTGCAAGTCCAACCCCCGCCCATAACCCTGGTAGGCAATGGTTGAATCAAGATAGCGATCGGCAAGCACTATTTTCCCTTGTTCCAGGGAAGGCCTTATCAACTGGTCTACTACCTGACTCCTGGCGGCGGCATATAATAAGGCTTCTGTGCGGGGCGTGATGTGGCGGTTTTCCACATTGAGCAACAGTTCTCTGATCTTTTCTGATATCACCGTTCCTCCGGGCTCTCTGATCTTAATAAGAGGATACTCCTGCCATACTTCCTGCAAATACTGAATTAAGGTGGTTTTTCCGCTTCCGTCTATGCCTTCCAGGCTGATCAGCAATCCTTCACCCATATCAATGCTCCTAATCAGTTTAAGTTTGATCGATGATTCTTATTTTGTCCAGATCAGGATCCAATCCCTGGACATGGCTCCCGGTGTTGATCAATTCAACCATGTATATGTAAATTTCCGGAGAGACAATTTCTCCCGGAAGCAAACAGGGAATTCCGGGTGGATAGGGAACCACCATTTCCCCGGAGATTTTTCCCACGCTATCCTTCAGAGGCACTGCAGTTTTGGCCGCAAAATAAGCCTCCCGGGGGCTCATTTGTACTTGAGGGGCAGGCAACTGCGGGGTCGCTGTTCTTACCGCCGGACTTTTGCAGCCGATATGCCGGGAGATCCGGTATAGCGCCTGATATAATCGCTCCCAGTCCTCGTGGTCATGGAAGATGGACATCATGGCCAAAATGATGTCTCGGGATTTCCATTCTACTTCTATATTCCAATCGTCGCGCAGCCGCTTGGAGACGGCAAACCCATCTTCCGCCAGGCCCTGCACCGATATCAGTATTTTCAAGGGATCTATCGCTTCCACTCCTGTTACCATTAATTCCTGAGATAAGCAGCGAATCCCTCTTATGCTGTTAATTTTATTGCGATAATAACGCGAAAGGCCAAGAGCCCGCTCTAAGGCTTCTTGGCCGTGGCATTCCATCCAATCCCTGGCCAAATCGATAGAGGCCATAATCAGGTAGGAAGGACTGGTGGTAGTTAAAAGACTGCAGGCTCTTACAAATCGATCCGGGCTAGGACATGATTCTCCAATGTGCAGGCAGGCCCCCTGGGTTAATACCGGCAGGGTTTTGTGCAATCCGTTGATAACCACGTCTGCGCCCCCGGAAAGTGCTGTGCGGGGATACTCGGGATGAAAATAAAAATGTCCCCCGTGGGCCTCGTCAACCATCAAGGGAATCTTACGGTTTTTAAGCAAAGCCGCTATGTCTGCAATATGACAGGTCGTCCCATAATAGCTGGGACTCACCAGTGCAACCGCATCTACATCAGCATGCTTTTCTAAGAGGGTTGTAATCTTCTCTTCTGTAACTGCCAACGCTAAACCATCGTCATTTACCTGGCAGGGGATATAAACGGGATTGGCTCCGCTAAATACCATACCAGCAAAAAAGGAACTGTGGGCATTACGCGAAACCATAATCTTGGCGTTCTGCCCCAGCCCCAAAAAAAAGCTGTGAATGCCTGAGCTGGCCCCATTTACCAGAAAATAGCTCGAAGAAGCACCGAAGGCCCGGGCCATTAATTCTTGCCCTGCCTTTATAGGACCAGAAGGCCAGTGCAGGTCATCAAGACCGCTGATTTCAGTTAAATCAAAATCAATAATGCCTTGGAATGAAGGAGGAAAGGCATCTTTACGACCAGCATGTCCAGGCATATGCAGCCTCAAACCTGAAATCTGACAGTATTCATTTATTGCAGCAAATACCGGTGTTGTTGAACACAAATTGCATACTCCCTGTAAACAGCCACAGGTTAGTAGATCGAACGTAGCCCGTCCATAATGCGGTGATATTCAGCGCTGCCTACCGGGGTTTCCATCAATATTGCTTCGCATTCATGACACAAAAAGGCTTTCCCCAGTTTAAGTCCTCCGCGAATACCCGCCTGAGGGATTTGATGGCAAACGCTGCAGCGCGGCACCACACAGTCGCGGTACACCGGTTTTCTTACAGAAGATAACGGGTTGCTTTGCATTTGATACTTCCTTTTAGTTGGATTTACCGATTATCCTGGTATACCTAGAGTATGCACATAACCAGCTAAGTGCTATAAGTAATCAAAGCCTTATTTTAGCAGCATCTCCGTATATTAACACCAGATATGATTGGCTCTAAAGACGATTGTACCATTCTTTTCCTTTTCTGAGCAGTCTTTATTAATGTTTTAATCGATGCTACTGGCTATCTAATACAAAGCCAGTCTTACTTCCGCCCGTTTCTCCGCCGGTGATTTAAGCTATTAACGGCAGTCCCATTGTTGCCTTTTCACAAATGTTTAAGATTGTGTTCCTTTTAGAGCCATTATAGTAGCAATTGGAAAGCTAAATTAATACTATATACAAAATTATATAGTAACGGAGTGGAGTGCCATGTTTAAAAATAATAATGCGCCCATTAAGTGGGGAAGGTTTCATGTTCATGCCGCTAAAGCAAAGCCCAGGCCGCCTATCAATACGGAATGCGTCGAAGCCTGTGATGCCGATGTGAATATGGAAAGACAGCATAATTCTAAATATGAAGATGATTGTAAAGAACTAGTCAGCAAACATACTACTTGTGTTAAAACCGCTTATCAAAGAGCGATTGTATCTGTACCGGTAGCTGTTAAACCATTTTCTGTTCCCGGCCCTACCCATACGTTATGCTGCAGTGAACCGGTAGTAACAAATGTACGCTGCACCGGAACCAAAGAGAAGATTTGCTATTTCACCATTTCTCAGGAAATCTGCGTTGAGGTACCTATCCATTTCGGCGCTGAAGCCCAGGTGGGTGAGCCCGGGGTTGACTGTCTGAGAACTTCACTCGAAGACTGCGAAGACTGTGTGGAATGTGATGATTGAACTGAATGCCTGCCTTTCAAACCTGTTTCCGACCCCGGAAGAGATCAGTAGCGGAACCTGCACTGGTGAGATCAAAGGAACCTGTGTCTTTACAGTATCTCATCAGCTTATCTGTGTTGAAGTACCGGTCACTTGGAGTGCAAATGCCACACCCGGAGCAACCTTCGTTCAAGGCAATCCAGCAATTAGCTGGAGCTTGTGAATGTCCTCCTGAAGGCAACGATGACTGAAAATTATCGGTGCTAGGCGCCGGCTATTAATAAATGGGCAGGGGTACTTTAAACCTTGTCCCTTTTTATTTTTATGTTGATTCTACTGCTTCCTTCTATGTTTAGTAACATTTTTACCATTACTCCATATAATGTCATAAATAGAAAGGAGGTGCACTATGTCTAACAACCGAAGAAGACATGTACACAATTTTTCCGGCAGAACTCAAATAAATGATAATCACCGCCACGGCTTTTCCGGGCGTACCGGGGTAAATCTGCTGCCGACCCGCAGTGGCAGACATCGTCACAGATATAATGTGCGCACAGCTAGAGTGGATGATCATCGCCACCGTTTGATAAATATCACCAGCCTCAGTATTAATATTGGTAATGGCCGGCATATACACCGATCGTTTCTTAGGTTGTCTACTCGTGATGACGGCCATAGACACCGTTATCGCTTCGTTACCGGGAGGAATATTCCAGTATAAAGCCAAGGGCAGGCAGAAGGACTGTCCCCTTGCCTGTGCCGGTATCCGCCCCAATTTTTATATTAGCTCAGAGTAATACAGGGCTTTTGTCAGCCCTGTATTTTTCATTCACTCTTGATTTACGTTTTTGTTTTAACAGAAGAGGTTACTTCTAACCAAGGCCGTATCTGACGCTATGTGATTTAAAGATCAATAAACTTGACCTTTACCCCTTCAACGGTGTCCAGCTCATCGAACAAGGCCTGGATATCTTTTTCCTTCCCAAACAACTGCAACATAATCAAACCATCCATCGAGCACTGGTCTTCACTGACATCATGAAATCCCACCCTGGTTTTGATATTGCACCCGTAGCTGGTTAAGATCTCCTGTACATCGGGCGCATGGTCGGGCCGGTCATTGGTTTTGATAGCCATGATTGGACCCATGTAAAAGACCCCTTTCATTTACATAGTAATCGCTGCATCAAGCCCAACGCCTCCTGGACTCAGAATGCTCTATATAGCTTGGCATTTTGGACTGCAATTAATACAAGGCTCGGTTGGCCTTTCTAAAGGGCATTTCAAGCCCGCAATCGTCTAACAGCCGCTGGTCTTCAAGACTTCGCCCGTTCGCTGAGATGTTTCTTTAAGCGCCATCCGGGTTTTAAGCTCTCTTTCACTAACCATTTTTCCCCATCCGCATACCATGTATTAAATATCTGTAAAGAAGGCGATGGTGTGAGTTATAGGGTGTGCTTCGCCGCTTACCTGCGGCGCCAGGGGCGCAGGGAGCCGACGGTGAAAAGCTATGTCCGGGCATTGTCGGAGTTCTGCCAGTACAGCGGCGGGCAGGGGAGGAAATCCGGTCTGTGCAAGGATTTGGCCCCCGCTCGGGTGGAGGCTTACAAGCAGTACCTCCTCAATAATCGAGGTCTGCGGCCGTCCACAGTAAACCGGCGCCTTTCGGCCTTATCCGCCTTGGCCCGCTTTCTGATGGAGCGGGGGATGCTGGCGGCCAATCCGCTGGAACTGGTCACACGCGCCGGCCGCAATGCGTTGCGGCGGGAAGATATGCAGATCATCTGGCAGGATGTCCAAACGCTGCGGGCCGAAGTGCACAAAGATATGATGAATGTTCGTGATCGTGCGGTGGTGGAACTGCTCTACGCCGGGTTAACTGTCCGGGAGTTGTGCGGCCTGAAGTATGATGAGAGCTGGAGCCCGGACAACAACACCATCACTGCGGGGCAGCGCCTGGTAGCACTACATGCCCGGGCCTGCCTGGCCCTGGAGCATTACATGATATTAAGGCCCATATTGCGCGGGGACTATTTGCTGGTCGGCGGAGGCCCGGGGTGGTCGCTAAAACCAGGCAGTGTCTACCGGACTCTGCGCCGACTGGCACGGATATGCGATGTTAAGACCGGGGTCAGGGAATTGCGGCTGGGGCGTTACATGACTGAAGTGTACGGATTTGCATCAGCTTTCATTGCGGCGGCGGCATAACTCTTCTTGGTGCTGCCCCCCATAAATTGCCCTTTAATTGAGAAAGAAGGCTTTAGGTACCCTGATTCATTAACCCCTGCACAAGATCGCCAACAAGGCGGGTTCAGATGCCTAATCGTTGGGTCATATTTCGCAATACCCTTTGATTTTGCCCCCGAAAGGTTTAACTCCTCGCAAAAAGCTGGAAAGGTATTTTGACGAAAGCGGTTTAACCTATCGCGTGATCATGGAATCCTCTTAATATCGAACTGAGTGCTGTTTACGTCGAAATGGGTCTGGGGATTTCCTTTGCGACGATAGTTAGCGATCTTCCGGCCTTTGCCCAGAGGGATTTCAGGTTTATATCATTGGGGCATTATTTTGATGCTAATTACTTAAGTTTGGTATTTAGAAAAGATAAAGCCAACAAGTCCTTTCTAAAAGCCTTCATTGATATAGCTCTATATGACCCAGACTGCAGGCACGGGGACGATTCTTTTGCCTGCCTGGAAAAGTAAATTAATCCTGGCGACCGTGCCTGCCTAACATTTCTTAAAACCTCCATATATTTGTAATTACTCTATTGTTAATTCGTATAACTAGTAATAACAAAAGGGGAGGTTTGGGAAGGTGCAGGAAAAAGCGAATCTTCAGTGGACCTGGATAGCAGTTGCGGCGGTTCTTGCGGTCGGATTGATGCTCTCATCATGGATTGTCAGTAATGGCATGTTGAAGCTTAAAGCCAGCGGAAATTCAATTACCGTAACCGGTTCTGCCAAACAGCAGCTTAAATCGGACTTGGCGGTATGGACCGGCATGTTTACGGCTCAGTCCCCGGAACTCACCGGAGCTTATGCAAAACTTAAAAACAGTCAGGATAAGGTGAAAAACTACCTGGTTGAAAAGGGTTTTACTGAAAAGGACATTATTTTCTCATCCATCAATACTGATATCCGTTATGTTCTGCTGGCAAACGGCCAGTATTCCAACCAAGTGGAAAGCTACAGACTCAGCCAAAATGTTGAGATCAGGTCTGATCAAGTTGACCAGGTGGCCGCTTTGTCCAGGGAAGCCACCGATCTCATCAATCAAGAGGTAGAGTTCTATTCCAACCCGCCCCAGTTCTTTTATACCAAGATTGCCGATCTAAAAGTGGAGATGCTGTCATTGGCAACCCAGGATGCACTCAAAAGAGCGGAACAGATAGCCTCCAATTCCAACAGTAAAGTGGGGGCTTTGCGCGGTGCCAAAATGGGCGTTTTCCAGATTACACCCTTATATTCAAACGAGATCTCCGATTATGGCATAAACGACACCAGCTCCCTGGACAAAGAAATAACCGCGGTGATGAACTGTGAATTTGAGGTAAACAAATAAGCAAGGGCGACAAAGGGGGGTCCAGCTGACGGCATTTTGGACAAAATGCCGTCAGCTGGCCCCCCCTTTGTCGCCACGTGGCCGTGTAACCATCGGGGCCGTTCCTTTAGAACAGCAGAATGAAGGTGGTAATTGCCATCCCAATACCCCGTTGTAAAGCGCACTTGACATTACCTGCATAAGATCTTATACTATCTGTAAAGCTAGCTTTACACTACAATAAGGCGGTGAGATTATGAATAATCGCCTGCGCGAAATGCGAGAAAAGGCAGGCATGACTCAGGAAGAACTTGCCGCCCAGGCAGGTGTCTCCAGACAAACTATTATTTCGTTAGAAAAGGGGAAATACAATCCTTCCATTATCCTGGCCTATAGTTTATCTAAAGTCTTTAACATCAGTATTGAAGAGCTATTTCTTCTCAATGAAGGAGGTAGTAAAAATGACTAACACTAATATGCGGCTTATGAAACATTTGATATTAGCGCTGATTGCCGGCATAGCCGTGTGGCAGATAGCAGCAGGAAATAGTTCCTTTGGTATGGGGCTGTTGATAGGTGTAATCGCAGCAGCAGGTTCTCTGGAAATAAAGCAGCGTCGTATCAGTGAAATGCAGAAAAAGGGCATGAATCCTTATGATGAACGGGCCTGGTCTTTAGCCGGTATGGCCGCTTATGGCGCCATTAGGATATATGCAATATCTCTTGCAGTCATCATACTCGTGGGATCAATCTGGGGTCCGCAAATCCAAGTAACTCCTTACAACTTATTAGGCCTGTGCCTGTGTGCATTACTGGGATTATATGTTGGCAGCTATTATTATTACAATCGCAAATTTTAACTTGTGCAAGCTGGGCACGGCAGGGGGGCAGGCAGCCTTTCCCCTGCCGTTTGCCTCACGGCCTGCCCCGGTTGGCTAACCAAACCCAGAAAAATCATTAATCCTGCTTCCTTGATTGCGCGAAGCGAAGCGGAGGCGCATCAGTGTCCCCGAAAGGGGGGCAACGTCCTACTCCGACGGTGCCATTCTGGCACCTAGTGCCGCCAAATAGAAGGCCCAAAGGCCTGACTGGCGGCGCCCACAGCTGAACTGCAATTCTACCCAGAAAAA